>NZ_JCBAJP010000013.1:0-78731 GCF_059772285.1 Rubrobacter sp. M3-4 | reverse complement strand
TGCCACCTGCGCCCCGGTCAGGCCGCTCGTACTTCTCTTCTGTGAGTAACGCGCGTAGGAGCTTCTCACCCACAGCGCCGCCGCCCCGGAGATCAGGGCGCCCAGAACCAGCACCATTATGTAACCGAACATACCCTCCTCCGGTACTCTGCATGGACCGGCTCCGATGCCGGGTCCCCGTCTTTAAGGAGTCTCACCCATAAGGTTATGCGGAAGCTGTGAAGAAAATGAGAGTTCTCACAGAAACTGCCCGACGCTAGGAAACGTCGGCCGCAGGCAGCGTCAGCCGGAGCAAGGCGCCGCCTTCCGGCGCGTTCGTGGCCTCCAGATCTCCTCCCTGGGCGCGGGCGAGGTCGCGGGCTATGGAGAGCCCGAGCCCTGCTCCCCCTCTGGCGCGGCTTCTGGCCTTGTCCACCCGGTAGAACCGGTCGAAGACGTGCGGAAGATGCTCGTTGGGGATGCCGGGACCGGTATCCCTGACCGTGATCTCCACGAACCCGCCCCTCCGGCGCGCACCCACGGTCACCGTGCCCCCCCGCGGGGTGTAGACGAGGGCGTTGTCGAGCAGGGCGGCCAGAATCTGCCCCGTACGAGTGGGATCTCCTCCGGCGACGAGGTCTTCCGGAGCGTCCACTTCGAGCCGTACACCCCCGGAGCCGGCGCGCCGATCGAAGCGTTCCACCGCATCGCGGATCACCGGCGCGAGCTCGAAGCTCCCGCGTTCGACCGGAAGCTTCCCGGCGTCCAACCGGGCGACGAGCAGCAGATCGGAGATCATCTCGTCCATCCGGTCGGTCTCGGCGAGCACGTCGGCGGCGAGCTCCCTGTCTCCCGAATCCTCGAGTCCACGATACAGCACTTCGGTGTCGGCCCGGATCAGGGTGAGGGGCGTTCTGAGCTCGTGGCTCGCGTCGGCTATGAAGGTGCGCTGCCGCTCGAACGCTTCGCGTACGGGGCGCACGGCACGCCCGGCCATGTAGGTTCCCCCGAGGGCGGCGAGCCCGAGCGCACCGATCCCCAGCGGGAGGAGCACCAGGACCAGTTCCCTGACCGTCCGGTGCATCTCGTCGAGCGAGCGAGCATACTGAACCACCCCCACGATCCTGCCGGAACTGCGCATGGGCAGACTCACGACCCTCGCCTGACCGCGTGGAGCGTCGACGGTCGCCGAGACCACCCGACCATTCTCCAGCGTCTTCTCCGCGAGAGGGCGGGCGGGGAGGCCCAGGCCCGCGGCGGACCGGTCGCGGGCGAAGACGCGTCCTCCCGTCCTGAGCGCCGCCCAACCATACTGGTCGGAGCCCTCGGCCAGCGTCTTGCGGTGTCCCCGGCCGAGGAGGTTCGCCGCCTGATGGCGGGCCTCCTGGGTGAGCAAGGCGTCCTGCTGGATGACGAGCTCCCGGGAGAATCCGACCACGGCGATCGCCATCAAGAAGAAGACTATGAGAGCGAAGACGGCGACGTAGCCGAGCGTCAGGCGGAGTTTGATGCGGTTCAGGTTCAACCGGCAGGGTGCGGATCGAACGTGTAGCCGGCGCCACGCACGGTGCGTATGCGGGACCTCTCCCCCTCACGATCCAGCTTCTTCCGCAGATAGGAGACGTAGAGATCCACGACGTTGGTGTACACCTCCGGAGAGGACCCCCAGACGGTGTCCAACAGCACCGAGCGGGTGAACACCTGCCCCGGACGTCGCACGAGGGTGGCCAGCAGCGCGAATTCCCTGGCGCTCAACTCTATGCGTTCCCCATCACGCCAGACAGCGTGGCGCACCGGATCGAGGGTGACGTCTCCCGCCGAGAGCACCGTATCCGTACGCTTCGTCTCGCGCGGCCACCTCGAGAGGGCTCTCATCCTGGCCAGCAACTCCGGGAAGGCGAACGGCTTCGGAAGATAATCGTCCGCTCCAGCATCGAGGCCTTCGACGCGGTCTTCGATCTGGGTACGGGCGGTGAGCATCAGAACGGGCACGTTCATCCGGGCGGCGCGCAGCCTGCGCACGACCTCGATCCCGTCGAGCTCGGGCAGCATCCAGTCGACGATCAAAAGGTCGAAAGGCTCCGCCAGCGCGCGGGCGAGAGCGGACCTTCCATCCGAGACCGTCTCGGTCGCATAACCCTCCTCGCTCAGCACGCGCGAGATCAAACGCGCCAGGCGTTCTTCGTCTTCCACTATGAGTACACGCAGCATGATCGCTATATTACGTTTATCTTATCATGGGTGTCGTGCAAGTCTTTCTGTGGGAACCCTCATCTTCGGCAAAGGCCCCTCACATCACCGGCGGGCAGACTGCACTGAAACGGCCGGAGATCTCGGAGGAGGACGTAATTGGGGCTGATGTCATGGATATTGGTGGGGCTCACGGCGGGGCTCATGGCCTGGCGCCTGGTTCCCGATCGGGGTCTCGGTGCTGCCGCGATCACCATGGTGCTTGGGATGTCGGGTGCGTCCCTGGGGGGATTCGCTGCCGGGCTCATCGGCGAGACCGGCCCCACGGAGTTCAGCCTCTTCTCCGTTCCTGCGGCCGTATTCGGCGCGGCCGCGTTGTTGTTCGCCTACGATTTGCTCTCCCGCCGGGCCGCATAGGCGCTACACCGGCGGGAGCGGGGGAGCCGCTCGCTCGAACGCCGTGTGGGGCGTTGCTTCCATGCGAAGGTAACGCCGGGCGAAGCTCTCTCGACCGATGCCGAGCAGAGAGTTCAGGCAACCTGCCGCCGCGTCCGGAAGCGGATCCAGGACCACCCGCCGCACGCCGGCGCGGGGGTCGAAGAGGAAGGAGACGATCTCCGCGGAGGTCGTCTCCCTGAGGCGCCAGGTCCCGGGCTCACGTTCGAGAAAAGCCCGGGCCTCCTCCGGGGAGCCGAAGACCGCGAGCGCCCTCACGCCACCCGGGAGCTCCACGGTCAGCGGGCTGATGCTGGTCCTGGCGCGGCGCACGGCCAACCAGAGAGACCCCGGTGACGTCCCGGCGTTCACCCCGCGGGTTCCGTGCCCAGCTCCCGGTGCATGCGCTCTCTCACGCTCTCGATCAGCTCGGGACTGGCGAGGATACGCTCCACCTCGCCCCTGGTGGCCATCCTGCGCACGTACTCCTCCTCGACGATCTCCTCCAGCGGTACGCCGTCGTCCAACCGGCGGACGATGTAGACGATCACCTTGTCCCGCCGCGCGGCGGCGTAGTCCCGGCCGCCGAAGATACGCCTCCACAGAGACCTCCGTTCTCCTGACACGTTCACTCCTCCATCTTGGGGTTCTTTCTCAGGTTGATTCTCGCGCCCGGAGGTGTGGCCATCCTGTGAGGAACATGAGATTTCCCACACGGAGCGGTCCGTAAAAGGTTCGTAGGAAAACTCTCATCGCTCTCAAAGGCTCTTCAAAGGAACGTGCCGGAGAATAACGGATACGTTTTCGGCACCGAAAAGACGGGAGAAAGATGGACACACAGCAGAAGAAGCCGCCTTTGGGACGGTTCGTCGGGCGCCTGTTCGCCGGCGGAGCGGTCCTCGCGGCCGCAGCGGCTGCGCTCGGCGGGCTCGACGCCCGGCTCATGGAAGCCACGGTGTCGGCCGGTCTCGCGGGCATCGTGCTGGGCGCATCCGGATACCTGTTCGGCGCCGAGAGATCCGGGATCGCAGCCGTCGCGCTCTCGGCGGCGGCCATGTTCTTCGGCCTCGCCGCCAGCCAGGGGCTCGTTCCGGGTTTGTATCCCGCAGATCCATTGGCCAGATAGCGGTCGGCAACACCTCCTCCCGGGATCGGAGAACCGTTTCGCGGCGCACCCGCCAGCCCTTTGGGGTATAACGGAACTGGATGTCGAGTCCTCCACAAATGAACCTGCGTATCTATACCGGGAGGTGCCGATGTGAGGTTCCGGAAAGTCATTCTGCCGCTACTGGGCATTCTGTTCGCCGGGCTGTTGCTCGCGGGCTGCGGCAACGGCAACACCGCGAGCAACGGCAGCAGCGCGGGGACCACGAAAAACGACACCACCCAGACGGCGCAGCAGGCATCCTCCGGCATCCCGAAGAACCAGCCGGTGGCCCGGGTCTACGCCCAGCTCAGCCCGAGCGTGGTGCAGGTGAACGTACGCGAGATCCAGCAGACCCCCTTCGGGCCGCAGAGCGCGCAGGGCATCGGCAGCGGCGTGATCTACCGCAGCGACGGCTACATCATCACCGCCGCCCACGTCGTGCAGGGTGCACAGTCGGTCAACGTCGCCTTCGCGGACGGCTCCATCGCCAAGGCTCAGGTCGTCGGACGTGACACCTACGACGACATCGCCGTCCTCAAGGTGAACCGCAACAACCTCCCCGCGGCCACGTTCTCCAACGACAAGAACCTCAAGGTCGGTGAGTGGGCGGTCGCCATAGGCAGCCCCTCCGGGTTCCAGTCCACGGTAACCTTCGGGGTCGTGAGCGGCACCAACCGCTCGATCCCGTCCCGCTACACCGGAGGTGTCCAGGTTCCGTCCCTGACCGGTCTGATCCAGACGGACGCCGCCATCTCCCCCGGCAACTCCGGCGGGGCGCTGGCCAACATCAAAGGCGAGGTGATAGGGATAAACGAGGCCTACCTGCCGCCGGGCCAGACAGGCGCCGAGAACATAGGCTTCGCGATCCCCGCCCGCGTGGCGACCTCCGTGGCGAACCAGATCATCGACAACGGCAGGGTCGTCCACCCCTACCTCGGGGTCTACACGGTGGATCTGACCCCCTCGATAGCGAAGCGGTTCGGGATCTCGGTCGACCACGGAGCGATCATCGTCAAGGTGGCGAAGAACAGCCCGGCCCAGAGCGCCGGGTTCAAACGCATGGACGTGATAACCCAGGTCGGATCTCACGAGATCGCGGACACCGGGGATCTCGTCGCCGCCCTGCGCAATTACAAACCGGGGGAGACCGTCAAGGTGACGGTCGTGCGCGGCGGGAGCAAACAGACCATCAGCGTGCAGCTCGGACAGCGGCCCTCCGGGAGCAGCAGCTAGAGAGGGAGCACACTCCGCTAGAATAACCTCTGCGCGAACGTACAGGGAGCGAAGAGGAGAGGCGGGAGAGTGGACTTCGAATACTCGCAGAAGGTCAGAGACCTCCGGGCACGTCTGGAGGCGTTCATGGACGAGCACGTCTACCCGGCGGAGCGGGTGTTCCGCGAGCAGCTCGATGCGGCGGAGAGCCGGTGGAGCATCCCGCCGGTGATGGAGGAGCTCAAGGAGAAGGCCCGCGCCGAGGGGCTCTGGAACCTGTTCCTCCCCGATTCGGAGTACGGGGCCGGGCTCACCAACCTGGAGTACGCCCCCCTGTGCGAGATCATGGGCCGCAGCCCCATCGCCCCCGAGGCCTTCAACTGCAACGCCCCGGACACCGGCAACATGGAGGTGCTGGTACGCTACGGCAGCGAGGAGCAGAAGAAGCGCTGGCTCGAGCCGCTGCTCGCGAGCGAGATCCGATCCTGCTTCTGCATGACCGAGCCGGACGTGGCTTCCTCGGACGCGACCAACGTGCGGGCCAGCATCGTGCGCGACGGCGACGAGTACGTCATAAACGGCCGGAAGTGGTGGTCCTCGGGGGCCGGGGACCCGAGGTGCAGGATAGCCATCGTAATGGGCAAGACCGATCCGGAGGCCCCCCGGCACGAGCAACAGTCCATGATCCTGGTCCCGCTCGACACCCCGGGGGTAAAGATAGAGCGGACGCTCCCCGTCTTCGGCTACGACGACGCCCCGCACGGCCACGCCGAGATCACCTTCGAGGACGTTCGGGTGCCGGCCTCGAACATGATCTGGGGCGAGGGCAAGGGGTTCGCGATCGCCCAGGGTCGGCTCGGTCCCGGACGCATACACCACTGCATGCGCCTCATCGGGGTCGCCGAGCGGGCGCTAGAGCTCATGTGCGAGCGGGTCAAGAACCGCGTGGCCTTCGGCAAACCCCTCTCCGAGCAGGGCGTCATCCAGCAGTGGATCGCAGACTCCCGCATAGAGATAGAGCAGGCGCGCCTCCTCACCCTCAAGGCGGCCTACATGATGGATCGGGTAGGCAACAAGGAGGCTCGCAGCGAGATCGCCCAGATAAAGGTCGTCGCCCCCAACGTTGCCCTGCGCGTCCTCGACCGGGCGATACAGGCGCACGGCGGTGCCGGCGTCTCCGACGATTTCCCCCTCGCGTACATGTGGGCCTCCTCCCGCACCCTGCGCCTCGCCGACGGCCCCGACGAGGTCCACCGCGCGCAGATAGCCCGGCTCGAACTCAGGAAGGAGAGGAAGCCTTCGGCCGGAGGACGCTAGAGAGACTTTACATCGGTCGCCCCCGCAGTTAGTATTTGAGAATTATATAGGGGAAAGGGAAACCTGAAAGGTAGGGGGAAGGGTCATGCAGGAGCGCCTGAGTGCGCCCCGTAGCTTTGGGGGCAATCGTATCACCGGGTTCTTCGTCGGGCTCGCAGAGAGGTATCTGCCGGACGCCTACCTGTTCGCGGTGGTCCTGACGCTGGTCACGGCATTGCTCGCGGCCATCTTCGTCACGCCGGATGTTGGAGCTCTCATCAGCGCCTGGTACGAAGGGCTGTGGGGTATCCTCGAGTTTGCGCTACAGATGGCGCTCATTCTGCTCACCGGTTACACGGTGGCCCAGTCTCCCCTCGTCTCCCGTTTCCTCGACTGGCTCGCTTCCAAGCCGAGAAACCAGGCGCAGGCGCTCGCGCTGACGATCGTGATATCTTCCATCGCCAGCCTGATCAACTGGGGCTTCGGTCTGGTGGTCGCCGCGATCTTGGCGCGTTCGATCGGCAAGCGCATCGAAGATATCGACTACGCGATTCTGGTCTCCGCCGGGTACGCAGGGTTCATCGTGTGGGCGAGCGGGCTCTCTTCCTCCATCGCACTCGCCGTATCCACCCCCGGAAGCTCGGCGAACATCACCCAGCAGGTCACGGGTAAGGTGCTGGGCTTCGGGGAGACTATCCTCACCTGGTGGAACATAGTTCCCGTCATCCTGATCATCGTCCTGCTGATCCCGCTCTACTGGTGGATGATGCCCAAGCGTCCTGAGCACATGCGCAAGGTGAACCGCGGCCTCCTGGCACGGGAGGATGAGGGTACAGAGGTCGAGGAACGGGACACCCCGGCGAGCAAGCTGGAGAGGTTCTGGCCGCTGAACTTGCTCATAGCTGCGGCGATCTTCGCGTACTTCGGGTTGCAGATCTCATCCGGCCAGTTCTCCTTCGACTTCAACGCGGTCATCGCGCTTTTTCTGGCGCTCGGGTTGATCCTGCACTGGACACCCATCCGTTATGTGCGCACCTTCACCGGGAGCGCGGGGGTGGTGGGTCCGATCGCGCTGCAGTACCCGCTCTACGGCGGCATCCAAGGTCTCATGGTCCTGAAGGTCGCCGGGACGACCCTGGCGGGCACGATCGCCGGGTGGTTTCTGGCTTTCTCCAACACCCATACCTTCGCCTTCTGGACGTTCGTCTCTGCCAACCTCATAAGTCTCTTCATCCCCTCCGGTGGTGGTCACTGGGTGGTACAAGGTCCGGTCATGGTCCCCGCTGCGCAACATCTCGGCGTAGACCAAGGACTCACCGCCATGGCCGTGGCTTGGGGTGAGGGCACGGCGAACATGGTCCAGCCGTTCTGGGCACTCCCGATTCTGGGGATAGTGGGTCTCGGGATCCGGGATATCATGGGCTACGGGGTCCTGAGCCTCGCGTTGAGCTTCACAGTCTACGGAGCCTTCACCCTGATAGCCCCGTTGTTCCTCTGAACCTCCGGGGGACGCTCCGGGTCGTAAAATCCCGCCTGAGAACGTCACTTCGGAGGTGTGAATAGATGGCCATAGAGATGACGGGAGCGAAGGTGGTCAACACGCGGGGCACGGTCGTCACCTTCCGGCAGAAGTGCGAGGAGTGCGGCTACGTCTTCGACTACAACAAGACGACGATAGTCCCGGCCTACGGCTCCAGGAAGGTCCGTCCGTTCACCTGCCCGCAGTGCGGCAACCGCCAGGAGGTCACGGCCCGCTACGTGCGCGAGGATTAGCGGATGGGTGCGCGCAGAACCACCCCCTACGGTTCCTGGGAATCCCCCGTCTCCTCGGAGATGGTCGCGAGGGGCAGCGTCGGGCTGGGCCAGACGGCGCTCGACGGCCGGGACATCTACTGGCTGGAGTCACGCCCGGAGGAGGGCGGCCGCAACGTGGTGGTGCGCCGCACGCCGGAGGGCCGGGTGGAAGAGGTCACCCCCCAACCCTTCAACGCGCGTACGCGGGTGCACGAGTACGGCGGCGGCGACTTCGCAGTCCACGACGGGGTGGTCTACTTCTCCAACTTCTCGGACCAGCGCCTCTACCGCCAATCCCCCGGCGGAGAACCGGAGCCCATCACCCCGGATTCCACCCGGCGCTACGCGGACACGGTCGTGGATGCGCGCCGCGGCCTCCTCATCACCGTTTGCGAGGACCACGAGGAGGCGGGCAGGGAACCGGAGAACCGTCTGGTCGCCATAGACCTCGAAGGCGGCTCCGAGAGGGTGCTCGCCTCCGGCAACGACTTCTACTCCTCGCCCCGCCTGAGCCCGGACGGAACCCGGCTGGCCTGGCTCACCTGGAACCACCCGAACATGCCCTGGGACGGCACGGAGCTGTGGGTGGCGGAGCTGAACGAAAAAGGCTCGCCGAAGGACCCGGTGAGGGTCGCGGGCGGGGAGGAAGAGTCCATCTTCCAGCCGGAGTGGTCTCCGGAGGGGGAGCTCTGCTTCGTCTCGGATCGTACGGGCTGGTGGAACCTCTACCGGCTGACGGAAGGTGAAGTCGAACCCCTGTGCGAGATGGAGGCCGAGTTCGGGGTGCCGCAGTGGGTCTTCGGCACGTCCACCTACGCCTTCCTCTCCCCCACGACGATCGTCTGCAGCTACATAGAACGCGGCATCTCGCACCTGGCCCGGCTACACGTCGGCTCCGGCGACCTGGAAGAGATAAAAACGCCCTATCAGGCGATCTCCCACGTGCGCTCCGGGGATCCCGGGGTGATCTTCATCGGCGGTTCGCCGACGGAGCCGCTCTCGGTCGTACGGCTCGACCCCGCGACCGGGGTGCACGAGGTTCTGCGCTGCTCGAGCGAACTCGGGTTGGATCCCACGTACATCTCCGTTCCGGAGCCGGTGGAGTTCCCGACCGGAGGGGACCTCACGGCGCACGCCTTCTTCTACCCGCCGAAAAACGAGAACTACGCCGCCCCCGAGGGGGAGCTGCCGCCGCTCGTCGTGAAGAGCCACGGGGGCCCCACCTCGATGACCACCCCGACGCTGCGCCCGCAGATACAGTACTGGACCAGCCGCGGCATCGCGGTGCTCGACGTCAATTACGGCGGGAGCACGGGCTACGAGCGCGAGTACCGCCGCAGGCTCTACGGCAGGTGGGGGGTCGTGGACGTCGACGACTGCGTGAACGGAGCCCGACACCTGGCGGAGCGCGGCCTGGCCGACGCGGAACGCCTCATCATCACGGGCGGGAGCGCGGGCGGGTACACGACTCTCTGCGCGCTCACCTTCCGGGATACGTTCGGCGCCGGGGCGAGCTACTACGGGGTGAGCGACGCTGAAGCACTCGCCAGAGAGACGCACAAGTTCGAGTCGCGTTACCTGGAGCACCTGATCGGCCCATACCCACAGAGGGCCGATCTATACCGCGAACGCTCCCCGATACACTTCACGGAGCGGCTCTCGTGCCCGGTGATCTTCTTCCAGGGCCTCGAGGACGAGGTCGTGCCTCCCAACCAGGCAGAGAGGATGGTCGAGGCGCTGAAGGAGAGGGGACTCCCGGTCGCCTACGTCCCCTTCGAGGGCGAACAGCACGGTTTCCGCCGGGCCGAAAACGTAAAGCGCGCGCTCGAGGGCGAGCTCTACTTCTACTCGCGCGTCTTCGGCTTCGACCTCGCCGATCCGGTCGAGCCCGTGCGCATCGAAAACCTGCCGTGAGCGGATCACACGAAAGGTGGCTGGAAGAAAACCGGGCCTTCTGGGACGAGAGGGTGCCGATACACCTTCGAAGCGGCTTCTACGACGTCGTCGGCTTCAGGGCCGGGCGTGACCCCCTGCCACCGTTCGAGATCGAAGAGGTCGGCGAGGTCGCGGGGAAGGACCTGCTCCATTTGCAGTGCCACTTCGGCCTCGACACCTTGAGCTGGGCCAGGCGCGGGGCGCGCGTGGTGGGGCTGGACTTCTCTCCCCCGGCGGTCGAGGCCGCGCGCAGCCTGGCCGCCGACACCGGGCTCGAAGCCGAGTTCGTCTGCGCGAACGTCTACGAGGCGGCGGAGGCTCTCCCCGGAAGGAGCTTCGACGTCGTCTACACCGGCACAGGAGCGCTAGACTGGCTGCCGGACCTCGGCCGCTGGGCGGAGGCGATCGCCGGTCTGCTCCGCCCCGGTGGCTTCCTCTACCTCGCCGAGTTCCACCCCGTAACCTGGATCTTCGCCGACGAAGACCTGACCGTAAGATACGACTATTTCCGAAAGGAGGGCGTCGTCTCCGACGAGCCGGGCACCTACGCGAACCCGGATGCCGAGACCTCCCACGACCGCACCCACGAGTGGAACCATCCGCTTGGTGAGGTGATCACCGCCATCATAGAGGCCGGCCTGAGGCTGGAGATGCTCAACGAGCACGACCACACTCTCTTCAGGCGCTGGCCGTTTCTGGTAGAGACGGAGCCAGGCGTCTACCGGCTGCCGGAGGGAATGCCTTCGCTGCCGCTCATGTACTCGCTCAGGGCGGGCAAACCCGCGACAGCTCCCGCTAGTCGCCCGACCTGAACCTGTCCTGCACCGAAGCCGGGAGCCCCGGCGGGAGCCGTCTGACGAGCAGGGCCGAACGCCCGGCGTCCTCCTCGTACTCGCCAGTGCGCAGCTCCAGAAGCTCCGCGGCCCGGCCGGGCGGCAGCTCCAGCCACCCCTCCCCTTCCACCTGCCGGTAGGCCCTTACGGCCCCGATGAACCCCCTGTCCCGCAGCTTCCCGTCGCCGCCGAGCTGGTCCTCGTACTCCTCCGGGGTGTAAATAAGGATCTTGAGCTCCGCCTTCTCCTGCAGGGCCCCGACGCTCTTGTAGACCTCTATCGGATAAGAACCCGCGTGCGGGTCGGCCTGTTCGGGGCGCTGCGGTTCGGCGCCCTCCACACCGCTCCCCTCCCGGCCCCTCGAACGCAGGAAACCGGCCGCGAACAGCACGACGAGCACGACGACCAGTATCCCGACCGCGATCCAGGCCGCCGACAGAGAGAAACCGTTTCCTCCGCTCTGCAGGATGGCCAGGGATTTCCCGACTCCCTCGGTTACCACGTGTACGATGATCATGGCCCCCATGGTTCCCACAAAACCGGAAAACTATTCCTGACCCGCTGTTCTAACGCCGGTGGCGCGGGTCGAGGGCGTCCCGCAGGCCGTCGCCGATGAAGTTCACCGAGAGCACGGCGAGTGCTATGGCGATGCCGGGGAAGAGTATGGCGTGCTGCCCCTCGACGAAGACCCCGTACCCGGACTGGAACGCCGAGGTGAGCATCGCCCCCCACTCCGGGGTGGGAGGCTGAGCCCCGAGCCCGAGGAAGGAGAGCGCGGCGATGTCCAGGATGGCGGTCGCGAGCGTGAGCGTCGCCTGCACGATCAGGGGCGCCATGCTGTTCGGCAGGATGGCCGCCCGGATTATGTGCAGGTGCGAGGCGCCGAGGGCTCTTTCCGCCTCGACGTAGTCGCGCCCCCGGACGCTTATGACCGCCGAGCGCACCACCCGCGCTATCTGCGGCACGTAGACGATCCCGACCGCGAGCATCGCGTTGGTGAGACCTTGTCCGAGGATGGAGACGACGACTATCGCGAGCAGGATGCTCGGGAAGGCGAGCAGGACGTCCATCAGGCGCATCAGGACGGAATCGGCCCAGCGTCCGGCGTATCCGGCCACGAGGCCGATGGTGGTACCGACCACGGTGGAGAAGGC
This sequence comes from Rubrobacter sp. M3-4, assembly GCF_059772285.1. NCBI lineage: Bacteria > Bacillati > Actinomycetota > Rubrobacteria > Rubrobacterales > Rubrobacteraceae > Rubrobacter > Rubrobacter sp. M3-4. Next base: position 66,756 of record NZ_JCBAJP010000013.1, on the reverse strand, counting down.
AACCGCCGCGAGCCCGGCCGTGAGCGAGACGCGAGCCCCGTAGATGATGCGCGAGAGGATGTCCCGCCCGAGCTCGTCCCTCCCCAGAGGGTGGGCGAGGCTCGGGGGTGCGAACTTGGCCGTGAGATCCTGCGCGAGCGGGTCGTAGGGCGCGACCAGCGGCGCGAAGATCGCCGCCAGCACGAAGATGGTCATCACCACCGTCCCGAACAGCGCGAGCCGGTTGCTGAAGAAGACCCTCCGGAAATCCTTCGCCCGGCTGCGGGTCTCGACCCCGGCCGGCGAGAGGGCGACGTCGCGCTGGGCCTCCGCGGTCATCCTAGTACCTCACCCTCGGGTCGAGGATCGCATAGAGGACGTCCACGACCAGGTTCACCAGCACGAAGAGCGTCGCCCCGTAGAGGACGACACCCTGTATCATCGCGTAGTCCCTGCGGTAGACCGACTCGTAGGCTATCTGCCCGACCCCCGGCCAGGAGAATATGGTCTCGGTTATGATCGCTCCTCCCATCAAAAGTCCCACCTGAAGCCCGATGACGGTGATCGTGGGGAGCATGGCGTTCTTGAGGGCGTGCTTGAAGACTACCCGCCAGGGCATCAGCCCCTTGGCCCGCGCGGTGCGCACGTAGTCCTCGCCCAGAACCTCGAGCATGCTCGAGCGGGTCATCCGCATTATCGTGCCGAGGGGTATCGTCGCGAGCGCCGCCGCGGGCATCAGGAGGTGCAAAAAACCGTCCCGGAAAGCCCCGAAGTCGCCCGCCAGCAGCGAGTCCACGAGCACGAGCCCCGTGACCTGCGGGATCGACTCCCCCGCCGAGAGCCGCCCCGGGAACGGCAGCACGTCCAGCTTGACCCCGAAGATGACTATCAGGATCATCGCGAGCCAGAAGATGGGCATGCTGATCCCGGTGAGCGCGAACACAGACGTGATCTTGTCCAGGAGCGAGTACTGCCTCACCGCAGCGATGACGCCTACCGGCACGCCTATCGCCACCGCGATCACCATCGCGAACAGCGTGAGCTCGAGCGTCGCCGGGAACCTCGCCGCGAGCTCCACCGTCACCGGACGTCCGGTGACGATCGAATTCCCCAGGTTTCCCCGGGCGGCGTTCTTCAGGAAGTCCACGTACTGGACGACGAGGGGCTGGTCGAGCCCCATCTCGTGCCTGAGACGTACCACCTGGGCGTGCGTGGCGTTCTGCCCCAGCAGGATCTGCGCCGGATCCCCCGGTATCGCCCGGACCATGAAGAAGACCGCGGCAGATACCCCGAGCAGCACCGGGACGATCTGAAGTAGCCTGCGGATTATGTAGACGGTCAGCCTCTACCTCCGAGAGATCCTCTACCTGTACACCTCAGAGCGAGACCGTGTTTAGCGCCTCGCTGCCGGTCGGGCTCGGCTTGTAGCCGCTCACGGCCTTCTGGGAACCTATGGGCGGTTTGGCGTAGGCGATGGGCGCCCAGGGGGCGTCCTGGTGCAGTATCCGCTGGGCTTCGTAGTAGACGCGCCGGCGCACGCCCGGGTCTATGCTCTGCTGGCCGGTCTTGAGCAGCCTGTCAACTTTGGGGTTTTTGTAGTAGGCGACGTTGAGCGCGTCCTTCGGGGTGGCGCTCGAGCTGGAGAGAAGGACGTTGAGGAAGTTGTCGGGATCGCCGTTGTCGCCCGTCCAGCCGAGCAGACACATGTCGTGCTGGCCGCTGCTCGTCTTCTGCAGGTAGGTGCCCCACTCGTAGGTGACGAGCTTGGCGTTTATCCCGACCTTCTTGAGGTCGGACTGCATCGCCTGCGCTATGCCCTTGCCGTCGGGCATGTAGGGTCGGGGGATCGGCATGTACCACAGCTCGGTCTTGAACCCTCCCGAAAGCCCGGCCCTGGCGAGGAGCTTCTTCGCCCTCGCGGGGGAATAGGGATAGGGCTTGATGCTCTTGTCGAAGTAGGGCACGGTGGGCGGGATGTAGGTCGAGGCCTGCTGTCCGGTGCTCCCGAAGAAAGCCTCGACGATCTTCGGCATGTTTATCGCCATGTTGACCGCCTGGCGAACTTCTCTCTTGTCGAAGGGCTTCTTCTGCAGGTTCATCGCCAGGTACCCTATGTCGAGCGGCGGACGGAGTATGACCTTCAGGCCGCTGTTCTTCTTGAGGGTCGGGACGTCGTCGGGGTTGAGCCCATCGGCGATCGAGAGCTGACCGCCGGTGAGAGCAGCCACCCGCGAGGTGTTGTCCGGGATGGAGCGTATGGCGAGCTTGGCGACCTTCGGGCCTCCCCCGCCCTTCGAGACCGGGTAGTCTTTGCCCCACCAGTCGGGGTTCTTCTCGAGGTCCACCTCGGAACCCCGGTTCCAGGAGACGAATTTGAAGGGCCCGGTCCCCACCGGGTGCTGCCAGAAGTTCTCGACGTCTTTCTTTATCGCCGCGGGCGAGGCGATGGCGAACTGGTGCATGGCTATGTTCCTGAGGAACGGCCCCTGCGGCTCGCGCAGCGTGAAGCGAACGGTGTAGGGATCCACCGCCTCTACTTTCTCGATGATCGACTTCTTATCGAAGCCGCCGAACTGCGAGCTGTAGTAGGCGAAGTTAGAGCTCTGCCCGCCGCCGCCCTTGTGGTAGGGGTTCTTGGTGTCCCTCCAGCGGTCGAAGTTGAAGACGACGGCGTCGGCGTTGAAGTCGGTTCCGTCGTGGAACTTCACGCCCTTCCTCAGCTTGAAAGTGTAGACGCGCCCGCCGTTTTCGGGTTTCGGAACCTCGACCGCGAGCCAGGGCACGACGTCGGTGGTACCGGGCGCGAAGGCGAGCAGGCTGTCGAAGACCTGTGTGGTGACCCGGAAGGATTCTCCGTCGGTGGCGTTTATCGGGTCGAGGGAGACGGAGTCCGCGCCGCGGCCGTAGACGAGCACGTTCTTGCCCGAGGCGCTCCCGCTGGCCTGCTGTCCTCCGGCTCCGCCCTGGATCTTCTTTCCCCCGCCGCATCCCGCCGCGCCGAGCAGCGCAGCACCGGTCAGACCAGTGCCTCCGACCTTCAGGAAATCCCGGCGGCTTACGGTGCGTCGCCCTTCTGCTCTTCCCCTCATCTGAGATCCCCTCCCGAGATCACGCAGGTACACGAACGAGATGCTCCCTAACCAATGGGCGCAGGTTATCATCAGAGGAGAAATCCCGCCAGGGGAGGTTGCTCGTTCTAAAAGAGCGAGCCGGTGCCCCCCTCACGTCGGAGCCGGTTCGCGGCGTTGTGGGCCTGGCGGGTGGGCTCTGGCAGCCGGTAGCGGGTGCAGCAGGCGAGAACGAGCTCCACCGCGCTCTCGAGATCTATCTTGTCCCCGACCGAGACGAAGACGGGCGAGACGCCGTCGCGGGTCCTGACCACCCTCCCCACCACCTCTCCCCGATCCACGAGCTCGGAGCTCTCTCCCTTGCGCATCCCGGGTTCCTCGTATGTCCCGACGAGGCGGCTCTTGGCACATCCCACGCTCGGCACGTCGAGGTAGAGCCCGAGGTTGGAGGCGAGCCCGAGCCTGCGCGGGTGCGCGATGCCCTGCGCGTCGAAGATGACCGCGTCGACCGACGTCTCTACCTTGCGCAGCGCCGCCGCGACCGACGGGATCTCCCTGAAGGCCAGAAGCCCCGGGATGTACGGAAACTCGAGCGGCCGGGCCTCCCCTTCGACCTCCACCACTTCGAGCTCAGGGAAGCTCAGGACGGCGACCGTGGCGTAGGCCATCCCATCCTGCGTGGAAACGTCCGCACCAGCGACATACCGCACCGACCCGACGTCCAACGGCGGCCCACACACCACCCGCGGCGCGAGCTCCTCCTGCAGGCGTCGCGCCTCAGACGGCGAGAGATCGAAATCGTAGAGCTCCCGGACCTTCATCCCGAAAAGAGGATACCCCATCACCCCTACAAAAACCGATCCGGCCACAGGATCTGGAGGGGGGAAAGAAAATCCTGCGGCCGGAGTCCGGTCACTGGTCAATATACAGCTTCTTTGTTGCGTTTGGCTTTCGCAGACGTTACAGTTTAGTTACGTAACCAAAATTTTTTATGATTATCATTCCTAATTGGAGCTATATTAACTAAAACAATCTTTCTTAGTATATACCTCTACATCAAGGTCAGGTTAATTCTGGTAGACGGGCTGTGCTTCTCTCAAGCGACCGAGACGTGGAGGGTGTGGTATCCGGTTGCGCCGGAGGGGTGTGGTGGGGTCTCTCTGGCGACCTGGGTTTTCCCGGTTCCGTCGGTGGCGCGCACCTGGAGGGTGTGGGAGCCTGGGGTGGCGTTCCAGTAGTAGACGTACTGGCGCCAGGAGTCGGGGCTCAGGGAGCGGGCGAGTTTCGCCGCATGCCAGCTTCTGCCGCCGTCGGTCGAGACCTCGACCTTCGAGATACCGCGGTGTGGGGCCCAGGCGACGCCGCCTATGGGAACCGTTCCTGCTTCGAGGGTCTGGCCGTCTTTCACGGTGTCTATCCGGGACTGGGTTTTGATGGGGCCCTGCTTGGACCAGGTACGCCTGACCCAGTAGGCGTCGTAGCTCCAGCCTGTGAGTTCTATCTCGGTGAGCCACTTGGTGGCGGAGACGTATCCGTAGAGGCCGGGGACGACGAGGCGAACCGGGTAGCCGTGTTTTATGGGGAGCTGGTCTCCGTCGAGGCCGAACGCGACGAGCGCCCTACGGCCGTCGAGGGCCAGGGCGGTCCTGAAGCCGGTCGTGAAGCCGTCCACGCTGCGACCGACGAGTTGTTCGGAGGTGCGGGTGATCTTATCCCGGCTCACGCCGGCTTCCTTGAGGATGTCGGAGAGGAGGACGCCGGTCCAGCGGCCGTTCGAGACGAGCCCGCCGCCGAGAGGGTTCGAGACGCAGCAGAGGGTGATGTCCGCCTCGATCGTGGGCATCTCGAGCAGCTCTTTGTAGGAGATCTCGAAGGGATTGTCCACCGCGCCCTTCACGCTGAGCCTCCAGGTATCGGCGTCGAGTCGGGGTGAGGAGAGCTCCGTGTCTATCAGGTAGAAGTCCCGGGGTGGGGTGATGAGCTTCGGCATCCCCTTCACCTCTATCGAGGCGGCCTTCGGGGGCGGCGGGAGCGTCTTGTGGAGGACGCTTCCGGCACCCTTCTTCGAGTTTCCTGCGGGGAGCTTCAGCCTGCGGGGACGGGGAGCCTGCTGGGAGGATGTGCCCCCGAGCAGGCGTCCCGCGCCGGCCAGCGCGAGCCCGGCCACGACGACGAGCCCGCTCGCCGCGAGGAAACTTCGCCGTCCGACCGAGACCCCCTTCTCCCCCGTCTGCCGGCGGCGTCCGACGGTAAGCTCCCGGGCGTCGGTTCGCACGCCGGGTTCCCGACGGGGACTGCGCAGGATGAGGAGGGCCGCGGCGGAGCCGGCGGCGAGCGCCACCGCGGCGGTCAGGGCGACCGCGAGAAAAGAAGAGCCCGGTTCGGAAGAAGCCGAGAGCACGCCCACAACCCCGAGGAGCAGCACACCGGCGAGTGATCCCGGGGGGTTGCTCCGGCTCAAGCGTGCCAGCAGGGCGCAGACGGCGAGCGTGAGGAGCACCGTCGCCCCGATCAGGAACGCCACATCGGCGGTGCCGAGCGTCTCTATCGCCCTCGTGACCACCCCGCCGGGGGTGAGGCGGGCCACCTGCTGGGCCACCGAGCCGACGAACGAGGGCACCGCCGGGGAGAGCCCGTGCGCCAGCTCGGTCACGCCGAGGGCCAGCACACCACCCGAGACACCGGCGAGTGCGGTTTTGGATCCGCTGGCTAAAGGCACCTCAACCCCCGAAGCCGACACCATGGTCAAGGATACCGCACGAAGCCTCCACCAGTACCAACGAAGAAAACGGTGGGGTTGGATCACCTGCCGGCGCCTCACTTGACATCCGCTTTCGGGCGGGATACAAAGCCCTTTCGAAAGGCGAAGACGGGAACGAGTAGGTACGCCGCGTCCCGCAGGAGCGAGCCGGGGACGGTGTGAGCCCGGCGCGGGAGGCGTTCCGAAGATCCTCCCTGAGCCGCCGGCCCCAAAGCGAAGGGCGTGGTCCCAGGCGTTAGTAGGACCGGACGGGTCCGCCCGTTACAGCGGGAGGGTGTGGGAAGCACCCGCAGAGAGGTCGGGTGCCGCGAGGCGTCCGGCAAGCAGGGTGGTACCGCGAGGGCACGCTTCTGGTGTGGCTCCCGTCCCTGCGGCGGAGTGGAGGAGGCTCCGGCCGGGGCGGGAGCCTCTCGTCTTCGAGAGGAGAAGAGGAGTGCCATGGCTTTCGAGAAGGTAGACCCGAAGGTGAGATTCCCGGAGCTGGAGAGGGAGATCCTGGCGTTCTGGGAAGAGGACGGCACGTTCCAGAAGTCCGTCGAGAGGAGACCCGAGGACAGGAACTTCGTCTTCTACGAGGGGCCACCGACGGCCAACGGCAGGCCTGGCTTCCACCACACGCTGGCCCGGTCGTTCAAGGATCTCATCCCCAGATACAAGACGATGCGGGGTTACAGGGTCGAGAGGAAGGGGGGGTGGGACTGCCACGGCCTGCCGGTGGAGATACAGGTCGAGAGGGAACTCGGCATCTCGGGCAAAGCGCAGATAGAGGAGTACGGCGTCGAGGAATTCAACCGTCTGTGCCGCGAGTCGGTCTTCCGCTACGTCGACGACTGGCAGAAGATGAGCTCGCGGATGGGCTTCTGGGTGGACATGGAGAACGCCTACAAGACGCTCGACGGCTCGTACATCGAGAGCGTGTGGTGGGCGCTGAAGACGCTGCACGAGAAGGGTCTCCTCTACGAAGGTTACAAGGTCACCCCGCACTGCCCACGGGATCAGGTCTCGCTCTCCTCGCACGAGGTCGCGCTCGGCTACCAGCAGTACCCGGATCCGGTCGAGGACCCGAGCGTCTACGTCCGGCTGCCGCTCGCCGACGAGGAGGGGACGAGCCTCCTCGTCTGGACCACCACCCCCTGGACGTTGGTCTCGAACGCCGCCGTAGCCGCCCACCCCGACGTTGAGTACATAACGGCCGAGCGCGAGGGCGAGCGCCTCATCCTGGCGAAGGAGCTGGCCGACGAGGTGCTCGGCGAGGGCACCTACACCGTCCTCGAGTCGAGGAAAGGCCGCAAGCTCGAGGGGCTGCGCTACACCAGGCCGTTCGACTACGTCGAGGTCGAGGAGAGCGAGAACCTCTGGACCGTCGTACTCGCGGATTACGTCACCACCACCGAGGGAACCGGGCTGGTGCACACCGCCCCGGCGTACGGGGAGGACGACGCGCGCACCGGGCAGCGCTACGGGCTGCCGACGATCCACCCGGTAAGGCCGGACGGGACTTTCGACGAGAGGGTCGGGCCTTTTGCCGGGCAGTTCGTCAAGGACGCCGACGAGGGGCTCATCGAAGAGCTCCGGAAGAAGGGGCTGCTCTTCCGCTCCGGACGCTACGAGCACGCCTACCCGCACTGCTGGAGGTGCGGCTCGCCGCTCCTCTACTACGCCAAGAAGGCGTGGTACGCGAAGACTACGGCCGTGCTCGACGAGCTCCTGTCGGAGAACGAGAAGATCAACTGGGTCCCCGAGCACATAAAGTGGGGCCGCTTCGGGGACTGGCTCAAGAACAACGTCGACTGGGCGCTCTCCCGCGAGCGCTACTGGGGGACGCCGCTCCCGATCTGGCGCTGCGGGCGAGGACACGTGACGGTGGTGGGGAGCACGGAAGAGCTGCGCGCCCTGGCGAAGAGCGAGGTTCCGGAAGACCTGCACCGCCCGTACATAGACCGGGTGGAGATCACGTGCCCGCAGTGCGGCGGGGTCTCCCGCCGGGTTCCCGAGGTACTCGACGTATGGTTCGACTCGGGCTCGATGCCCTTCGCGCAGTGGGGATACCCGAAGAGCGGCCGGGAGGAGTTCGGGCGGCTCTTCCCTGCGGACTACATCTGCGAGGCCGTAGATCAGACGCGGGGCTGGTTCTACTCGCTGCTCGCCATCTCGACGATGCTCTTCGGGAGGAGCTCGTACAGGACGTGCCTGGTGCTCGGGATAATCCTGGACGCCCAGGGGCGCAAGATGAGCAAGTCGCTCGGCAACGTGATAGACCCCTGGGAGATCTTCGAGAAGCAGGGCGCCGACGCCCTGAGGTGGGCGCTCTACACCGCCTCCGCCCCCGGCAACACCCGGCGCTTCTCCGAGGAGCAGGTGGACGAGGCCGTCAGGAAGTACCTGCTGACGCTGTGGAACACTTACTCGTTCTTCGTCACCTACGCCCGCATCGACGGCTTCGATCCGATAAGAGACCGCGTCGAACCTTCCGAGAGGAGCCTGCTCGACCGCTGGGTGCTCTCCGAGCTGCAGCTCACCGTCGAGCGGGTCACCGGGAGGCTCGACGACTACGACGCGACCTCGGCCGGGCGGGCGATCCAGGACTTCGTCGAGGAGCTCTCGAACTGGTACGTCAGGCGCAGCCGGCGGCGCTTCTGGAAGGGGGAGGACGACACGGACAAGAAGGCCGCGCACTCCACCCTCTACGAGTGCCTCGTGACCGTGGCGAAGCTCACCGCACCGTTCACCCCGTTCGTGGCCGAGGCCATCTACCGCAACCTGGTCGCCGGGGTAGACGACGAGGCACCGGAGAGCGTGCACCTCGCCGACTGGCCGGAGGCGGACGAGGCCCTCGTAGACCGGGGGCTCTCCGAGAGGATGGCCGCCGCGCGCCGGGTCGTCACGCTCGGCCGGGCGGCGCGCAACGCCGCCGCGATCAAGACCCGCCAGCCGCTGCGCGAGGTCGTGGTCGCGCCGGGAAGGGGCGAAGAAGAACCGGTGCGCCGGGCGCTCGAGAGCCTGGGAGACATCGTGCTCGACGAGCTCAACGTGAAGGAGCTGCGCATCGGACGGGCCGAAGAGATCGTCTCCTACGAGCTGCGCCCGAACCTCTCGGTGGTGGGGCCGAAGTACGGCCGGCTCGTCCCGGAGATAAGGCGGGCGCTGGACGAGGCTCCGCCGGAGGTGCGGGAGCGGGCGGCTGCCGGTGAGGAAGTGAGCGTGCGGGCCGGAGGACAAGAGATCACGCTCTCCCCCGAGGAGCTGCTCGTCGAGCCGAAGGAGCGTGAGGGCTACTCGCTGGCAAGGGAGAGAGGTCTCTCGGTCGCCGTCTCCACCCGGATCGACGGAGAGCTCGAGGACGAAGGGCTGGTACGCGAGCTCGTGCACAAGGTCCAGAACCTGAGGCGGGAGAAGGGATTCGAGATAGAAGAGCAGATCTCGGTCACCCTCTCCGGGAGCCCGCGGGTGCTCGGTCTGCTCGGGGGACGCTGGCGGGAATACTTCGAGTCCGAGGTGCTCGCCCGGGAGCTGACCCTCCTGACGGCGGAGGAAGGGGCGGGCGAGACCATCGGGGTCGAGGGTGAGGAGGTCCGGGTGGAACTGCGTCCGCTCGCGGAAAAGAGAGCGGATACCGACCCCGCAAAACGGGTATGATGTGTACCATGGTACAGACCCGCCTTTGAGGATCGGAGAAGAGAGGGAGGTTCCTGCGTTGTTCGGGAGAACGAGCCGCATCGAGAAGCTCAAGAACCAGGCCGAGGATACGTCCTTCGACCTGCTGGGGTCCTTCGAGTCCTTCTACGAAGACGTCCGGCCGTTCGTCGAGAGGCTGCTCTACGACGACGAGCTCAGGAACAACATCCGCACCCTGATAGATTCCGGGCGCAGGATCTACGACGAGGTCTCCGGACAGAGCCCGACCGAGGTCGTCTCGAGGCTTTGGGACGACGACAGGCTCCGGCGGGAGGTGGAGACCGCCGTGGCGGCAGCCGAGGCCGGTAGCCGCCGCATCCGGGGCGAGAAGGTGAAGAACGGAGGGGGTGGCTCCTCAGGCAAGATCCTGTTCGTCTTGGCCGCGGCGACCGGCGCCCTGTTCCTCAACCCGAAGACCGGCCCAGCCGCGCGCAGGTTCGCCCGGGAAGCGTACTCCTCCCTCACCTCCCGGAGCTGAGGAGGCTGCGGGGAACCTCCTCAGGGGAGCTCTAGGAAAGGGTAGATCCTACGGGCTTCCTCGTCGAAGGCGCGGGCCTTCTCCGGGACCCCGGCGGAAAACGTGGTTCGCAACTCGAAGAGTGCCTCCAGGGCGTCTTCCCTGGCCCGGGCGGCGCGGTTGCAGGCGCTCTCGCTGGGAGTACCGGAGCGTTCGAGGCGTTCTGCTCTCTCGCTCAGGCGCAGCGCCCGTTCGAAGACGGCGGCGTTCCTCTCGTGCAGCTCTGAGATGGCACGCTTGGCCCCGGCTCTGTACCCGGCGTACACACCGTTCTCACGGCGCGGAGCGCGGAGCTGCGCGAAGAGTCGGCGCATCCTGCCGAAGAAATCGCTGCGGGCGAGCCAGGCATCGCAGGGGTGAGGGAGGATCGATCCTGCTCTTCTCATAGGCCGTCTATTAAACACCGTAGATCACCTGGCGGCAATCACGCACACCGGCTCCACGGTGGCATCTTGGCTCAAAGCGGCTGACAGGAGGGGCAGACGTAGGTACCCCTCCCCGCGACCCGGAGCTTCACGATCTCCGTGCCGCACGCGTAGCAGCCCTCGCCCGCTCGTGTGAAGACCCTGAGCTCGTGCTGGTAGCGGCCGCTCTCCCCGAAGGCGTCGTGATAGGAGTCGAAGGTGGTACCCCGAAGCTCTATCGCGCGGGCAAGAATCCTGCGGGTGGATTCGAAGATCTTGCGCACCTCGCCGGGATCCAGCGTGTTCGCCTTGCGGGCGGGGTGGACGCCGGCGGCATACAGTACCTCGTCGGCGTAGATGTTGCCGAGCCCGGCGATAACCGACTGGTCGAGCAGGAGGCTCTTGACCGTCGCGCGTCGGCGGAGGGCCTCCTGCAGGTACTCCGGGGTGAACCCTTCGGAGAAGGGGTCGGGGCCGAGGCGTGAGATGAGGGGGTGACGCTCCACCTCCTCCGGCGGGTAGAGGTCGAAGTACCCGAGCCAGAGCTTCGTGAACCCGAGCACGGGACCGCCCTCGAACTCGACCACCGCGGTATGGATCCTGTCGGGGACACGCCAGCCTGGAAGCCGCAGCACCCGCCCGGAGATCACCAGGTGCACCACCCCGACGAGATCTCCGAAGTCCAGAAGGATCATCTTCCCCCGCCGCCCGGTCGTACGCAGCGTCCTGCCGGCGAGCACCTTTCCGAACCTCTCCACCCCGACGTTGGTGACGTCGTCCCTGAAGGCCGCCGCCCGTGCGACCCTCTTCCCGGCGGCGAGGGTGCAGATGTCCTCCGAGATGACCGTGACCTCGGGCAGCTCGGGCACTAGATGAGCTCCTCCAGGAAACGCGCGACCCCGTCCTCGCCGACCGGGGGCACCACCACGTCGGCCGCCGCCCGGACCTCCCCGGTCATCCCCCCGACCGCGACCCCGAGCCCGGCGAAGCGCAGCATGTCCACGTCGTTGTCCGCGTCCCCGAAGGCCGCGACGCGCGAGGGCTCGACCCCGAAACGCCGGCAGAGGTAACCGAGGGCCGCGGCCTTCGTCCCCTCTGGGTTGCCGAGCTCCACGTAGTGTGGCAGGCTGCGGGTGACGAAGAGCTCTCCGGAGAGCGCATCCCGCGCCTCTCCGAGCCAGCGCTCCACCTCGTCCGGGCCGTCGACGAAGACGAGCTTGAGCGGCCTCTCGCCGCTCTGTACGAGCCAAGATGAGAGGTCCTCGACGACCTCCACGTTCGGCTCGTCGCGGCGGCGCATGTAGCGCACCACGGCCGGGGTCTCGGGGCCGGTCACGATCCTGCCGTCGAGGAAGACGCGGGCGTGAAGACCTCTTTCGGCTGCCCACCTCAGGGCATCGAGTGCAGACCCGGTGGGCACAGCGCGCAGAAGCAGGGTCTCCGAGGCGTCCATCCGCCGCACCATCGAGCCACCGTAGCAGATGATCGGCTCGTGCTCGTCCAGACCGAGCCTGGCCGCATGCTCGCGGGCCCCCTCGAAGTGGCGCCCGGTGGCGACGAGAACCCTCACCCCCGCCTCCCGCAACCTGCCCACGACGCTGACGGTACGGTCCGTGATCTCGAGGTCCCGCCTGAGCACGGTCCCGTCCAGATCGAAGGCCACCAGGTCGAAGGGCAGGGGATCTCTTGCGACGGCCAATCTGACACGACTCCTTCCAAGTTCTACCGGAAGTAAGGCCAAAGGATCATACCGTAGCCGGCCGCCTCCGTTCAATCTCGGGGAAGGCTGCGGTTCTACGGACGGGACCCGGTCTGCTCCCCAGCCAAACGCCCGGGAAGACCCGCGCCGCCAACGGACCCGTAGCGCACGCGGTGGGTCAGGAGCAATCCCGTGTAGACTCTGCCCTCACGCGGTCCCGCGAGGCCCGGGGTGGCCTCGAGCCTGCTCTCGGCGGTGTGGCTGAAGGACACGAGGAAGTGGTCCGGATGCTCTCCGGCCCACCGGGCGACCGCACGTCCCAGCTCTTCGATGGTGCCCGCCTCGACGACGATCGCACAGGGCCCCGCCTCCGCGCAGCCGCCGTTGCCGTCCGTACGCTCGCACACGGGCGTAACGAGATCTCTGCGTTGCTTCATCCCTTTCCCATACCTCCTCTCATGTGAAGAGTTTCAGCCAGAGCGCCAGGGCGGAGAGCGTCACGAAGAGGACCGGCAGGGTGATCCTGATCCCCACCTTGAAGTAGTATCCCCAGCCCACTTTCACACCTTTGCGCTGCAGAACGTGCAGCCAGAGGAGCGTGGCGAGGCTGCCTATGGGTGTGATCTTGGGTCCCAGGTCGCAGCCGATGACGTTGGCGTAGACCATGGCCTCCTTCGCGAGGCCCGCCACCGGGACGGAGTTTATCGAGAGAGCCCCTATCATCACCGTGGGCATGTTGTTCATGATCGAGGAGAGGAAAGCCGTCGTAAATCCGGTCCCCAGAGCCGTCGCCCAAACCCCTCCTCCGGAGAAGAACCAGAAGAGATTCTTGAGGTAGCCGGTGAGCCCGGCGTCGTTGAGACCGAAGACCACTATATACATCCCCAGCGAGAACACGACTATCTGCCAGGGGGCCTCGCGCACCACCCTGCGGGTAGGGATGATCTTCTTGCGCTCGGCGATGAGGAGCAAAGCGATGGCTCCCGCCCCGGCCGTCACGCTCACCGGCACCCCCAGAGGATCCCCGAGGAAGTACCCGAGGAGCAGCAAAACCAGAACCCACCAGCCAGCCCTGAAAGTCAGCGGGTCTCTTATCGCCTCCGCAGGACGCCTGAGTTGCTCCACATCGTAACGCCCCGGCACGTCCCTGCGGTAAAAGAGGAAGAGCACCGCGAGGCTCGCCAGGATCGAGGCGAAGTCCACCACCACCATCACGCTCGCATACCGCCCGAACCCGATGTCGAAGAAGTCGGCGGAGACGATGTTGACCAGGTTGGAGACGACCAACGGAAGGCTCGCGGTGTCGGCGATGAACCCGGTCGCCATCACGAAGGCCAGGGTCGATCCAGCACCGAACCCCAACGCCAGAAGCATCGCTATCACGATCGGCGTGAGGATCAGAGCAGCCCCATCGTTGGCGAAGAGCGCGGCGATGGCCGCCCCGAGCAGGACGATCAGGGCGAACAGCCGGTATCCGCTGCCCCTCCCCCACCGCGCAACGTGCAGCGCAGCCCACTCGAAGAACCCGGCTTCATCCAGAACGAGGCTTATCAGGATCACCGCCACGAACGCCAGCGTGGCGTTCCAGACGATCCCGATCACCTCGGGTACGTCCGAGAGCGAGACCACCCCCGTGGCCAGCGCCGCAAGCGCCCCCGCAGAGGCACTCCATCCTATCCCGATCCCCCTCGGTTGCCAGATGACGAGCACCAGCGTCCCGATAAATATGATCAGCGCCAGAAACAAACCTACCCCCTCTCTTCTACACACGCCGGAGCGCGGCGCTCCTGCAAATAAGATCAATCTACGTTGAACTATCGGGTATGGAAGAGCAGCATCCCCTGCTTGCGTGGACCGCTCAGCCGGCGCTGGCGGCGTGGGGACCGCAGTTGGGCTGCCTGGGTCGGATGCGCTGCGGGTCGAAGAAGCCGCCGAAGAGCTCGTTCAACTCTTCGAGCGCCTCCCGGTTCACGGAGTAGTAGACCCAGCGGGCATCGGTGGGGTCCCGCTCCACCTCCACCAGACCAGCCCGGCGCAAGACACCGAGGTGGTGGCTGATGAGGTTCGGCGCCATCTCCAGCGCATCCCCGATCTCGCAGTTGCACTGCACACCCTGCATCAACAGGTCGAAGATCCTCAACCGCCTGGGATCGGCCAGTACCTTCAACCACGCGGCAACGGCCTCCGGACTCTCTCGCCGCGAAGCCGGCTCGGTTGTCATCTCCCCCATCCTTCCATATACTTCGCTTTCAGTTGATTCAATTTTCTTTGAAATTTATAGTCTCGTCATCCGGGAGTGTCAAGGAGGTAGCGATGAAGAAGAAGCGGGCTCTGTTCGTGTGCACCCACAACTCGGCGCGCAGCCAGATGGCCGAGGGGTTTCTACGGCATCTGGCGGGGGAGAGGTTCGAGGCCATGAGCGCGGGGACGGAGGCCACGGAGGTGAGGCCGGAGGCGGTGGAGGTGATGCGGGAGGTCGGGGTGGACATCTCGCGCCAGGAGTCGAAGACGCTGGAGCGCTATCTCGGAGAGCCCTTCGACTACGTGATAACCGTCTGCGATCAGGCGAACGAGGCGTGTCCGGTCTTTCCGGGGGCCGGGAAGCGGCTGCACTGGTCCTTCCCGGATCCTTCTGCGGCGCGGGGTGGTGAGGAGGAGAGGCTTGCGGTCTTTCGGGAGGTGCGGGATAGGATCCGGGAGCGCATCGAGCGGGAGCTTCTCGCTTCCGAGGGGTGAGTCAGGAGGTGCGGTGTCTCTCGACGGCGCGCCGCACCATCCCGCAGGACTCCCGCAGGAGAGCAGCCGCCTCCTCCCGGCCGACATCGCAGAGCGCCATCACGACGGCAAGCTTGGCCGATCCGTCCGCCTCGCGCAGGAGCCTTTCGGCCTCTTCGTCTGAGACGCCCGCGGCCTCTCCGACGATCCTGCGGGCCCGGCGGCGCAGCTTTTCGTTGGTCGCCTGCACGTCGACCATCAGGTTCTCATACACCCTCCCGAGCCGGACGAAGGAGGCCGTGGAGAGCATGTTGAGGACCATCTTCTGCGCCGTACCCGCCTTGAGGCGGGTGGAGCCGGTGAGGATCTCGGGTCCGGGCACGACCTCTATACCAACATCCGCGGCCCTGCCGAGCTCCGAGCCGGAGACGCAGCTTATACCCACCGTGGCGCAGCCGGCCTCCGCGGCCCGGCGCACCGCGGCCACGGTGTAGGGGGTGCTCCCGCTCGCGGCCACCCCGACCACGACGTCGCGCCTCGAAAGCCCGATCTCATTGAGGTCCCGCCCGGCGGCCTCCACATCGTCCTCGGCACCCTCGATGGGGTGTAGCAGGGCCTGCTCCCCGCCTGCGAGGAGCGCCACCACACGCTCCGGGTCCACCCCGAAGGTCGGGGGGAGCTCGGCGGCGTCGAGCGCGGCGAGGCGTCCGCTCGTCCCGGCCCCGACGTAGACCCAGCGCCCGCCCCGCCGCCAGCTTCCGACCAAAAGCTTCACGGCCCGTGCTATCTGGGGCAGCGCCCGCTCGACCGCCCCGGGCACCGTGCGGTCGGCTTCGTTCATCAGGCGCAGCACGGCAGAGGTGTCGAGAGCGTCGAGGTGGGTGCTCTCCGGGTTGCGGCGCTCGGTCTCGGGGAGATCGCTCAAATCATTCCCCTTCCGGGATTCCGGCTCCGGCCGAAAAGGAGGACGCCCCTCTTTGCACATCCGGCCCCGGACGACACTCAGCCTCCTCCCTGGTCTCGGATCATGTCCGTTACGTCGAGCACCCCATCCCGGCCGGCTTCGAGCGCCACCTTCGCCGCGCCGTCGAGCGTCTCTCCTTCCTCGACGAGGAGCAACTCGACGAGCATCGGCAGGTTCACCCCGGAGACGACCCGGAGGTTGCGTTCGAGGGCGATGCGGGCGCAGACGTTCGAGGGTGTCCCGCCGGGGAGGTCGACGAGAAAGAGCACCTCCCCGCCGAGCCGCTCCACCTCGGCAAGCACCTTCTCGCGCAGCGCGTCCGGGCCCTCCTCCATCCCGAAGCCCACCGCCGCGGCGCGCTCGGGCTCACCCGCGATCAGGGCGGCGCTCTCGAGCAGCGAGGCGGCGAGACCACCGTGGGCCACCACTACCAGACCGACCATCAGCGGTAGAAGCGGCTTCGCGGGCGGTAGCGGGAGAGGAGCGCCTCGTTGCGCTCCTCGACGCCGGGGAGGTTCTGCGAGGCGAAGACCGGGGGCTCCGCCCCGGAGGCGGCCCTGAGACAGGCCACCTCGACCGCGAGCGCGTTCAGCAGCGCCGCCCCGACCACGGTGGAGAGAGGCCCGGCCCGCAGGCCATCGGCCCCCTCGCCGAGCACCCCGGAGAGCTCCACCGCGGCGTCGCCGGGTGGGACGCGGGTGTCTATCGTCACGTCGGCGAGCTCGAAGAGCCTGCGCCCGGAGGGGTGGCGGCTCTCCACGCTCCGGCTGTGGGAGAGCGAGGTGATCGCGACGATGCCGAGACCCCGCTCGCGGGCGCCGAGCGCCATCTCGACCGGCACGGCGTTTATCCCGGAGTTGGAGAAGACGACCATCGCCTCCCCCTCGCGCAGCTCCTCGCCCGAGAGCAGGACCTCCGCGTAGCCCTCCAGACGCTCGAGCGCCGAGGCGCGGCTTCCGCCGAAGGCCGTCAGGTTGGGGTCCAGGATGGGGTTTACCGGGACGAGGCCCCCGGCCCGCCAGAAGGCCTCCTCGACCAGAAGGTGCGAGTGACCGGTGCCGAAGACGTGGATCACGCGGTCCGGCTCCCCCTCCAGGGAGTCCGCGAGGAGCCGGGCCGCCTGTAAGAGGTTGGGTCTTTCGCGTTCGATCTCCTGGTGCGCCCGGCGCACGCGGGAGAGGTAGGCCTCGATGCCGGCTCCGGGCTGCATCAGCCGGCGACCCCCGGCAGGTACTCCATGAAGCTCTTGAAGCCCTCCTCTGGCATCATCCGGGCCGTCATCCGCACGCCCCGGCGGTCCAGCTCGCGGAAAGCCTCCACGTCCTCCGGGGTGACCGAGACGGAGCGCTTGACCTGCTTCGCCCCCTCGTGGTGGCTCATGTTGCCGACGTTGATCTCTTCGATCTGCACCCCGGAGTCCAGAAGCCGGATCACGTCCGCAGGGCGCTTGACGATGAGGAAGGTGCGCCTGCGCGAGGCCTCACCGTTCTTCAGGGATTCAGCCGCCTCCTCCACGGTCACGATCTCGGTCTTCACCCCGCTCGGGGCAGAGAGGGGGAGGAGCATCTTCTGCATCTCGTCGGCGGCGACCTCGTCGTTTGCGACGAGGATGAGGTCCGCCCCCACCTCCCGCGTCCAGCGTACGGTCACCTGGCCGTGGATCAGCCGCTCGTCGATGCGCACGTGTCTTATGGGCATACTTCCTACTGCCTCCCTTTCGCTGCCGTCTTCAGCCAGGATACTCCAGGATTCCGGCGACCGAGAGCACCACCCCCAGCACCAGGAGCCCGAGTATCGCCCACGTCGGCCTGACCCTGCGCGAGAGCGCGAAGTAGACCAGCGCGACGATGAGCACCGGAACCAACGCCGGGAGGATGTTGTCGAGCTGGTCCTGCAGGTTGAGCTTGACCCTGCCGGAGTGGAAGACGTAGGCGACTTTGGTGTTGATGATCGTCGGGATCAGACCGCCGACGACCGCGAGCCCCAGGATGGAGGCGGCATCGGTGAGCCGGCGGAGCATGCCCCCGGCGAGCTGCCCCACGAGCCGCACCCCACGCCGGTAGGCCGCGACGAAGCTCCACCACCGGAAGGCGGTGAAGAAGATGATCGTGTAGAGGAACACGATCACCGGGCCGACGATGCTGCCTTTGAGCGCCAGGCTCGCCCCGACGCTGAAGACGATCGTGTTGCAGATCGCGAAGAAGAACGAATCACCGATCCCGGCGAAAGGTCCCATCATGCCGGTCTTGAGCCCGGTCACGCTCCGCTCGGGGAACTCCGGCTCCTCGTTCTTCTCCTCTACCGCGATGTTCGCCCCGAGTATGGGAGCGGCCATGAGCGGGTTGGTGTTGAAGAACTGCAGGTGGGTGGTGAGCGCCTGCCGGCGCACCCCCTCATCGGGGTAGAGCTTCTCCATGACCGGGGAGATGACGTGCGCGTAC
Source organism: Rubrobacter sp. M3-4 (assembly GCF_059772285.1). Lineage (NCBI taxonomy): Bacteria > Bacillati > Actinomycetota > Rubrobacteria > Rubrobacterales > Rubrobacteraceae > Rubrobacter > Rubrobacter sp. M3-4. The sequence goes on along the minus strand of NZ_JCBAJP010000013.1, from coordinate 48,533 downwards.
CCGAGCCCCTGCATCCGCTCGTAGTTCCACCCGGACTGGAACCACAGCAGATATCGCAGGAAGACCCGCCGGAGGTCGCGCCGCGTGATCCTACCCTCCGCCGCGGGTTCCTCCTCCGCGGCGGCCGCAGACGTGGCCGCCTCCTCGCCGCCGGCGTACCGGTAGACGAGCGCGGCCATCGCGAGCCCGAGCAGCGCCACGCCGACCAGGTTCACCTTGAGGTAGGCGGCGACGATGAACCCTATGACGAGAAACGGCCAGTACTGGCGCAGCGGGAGCAGCCTGAGGAGCATGGCGATCCCCAAGGCCGGCAGTATCCCGCCCGCCGTCTGCAGCCCGTCGAGCAGCCACTGCGGGCTCTCGCGGACCGCGCTCCTCACCGGCCCGGAGCCAAGCCACACCCCGAAGAAGATCGGGATGGCGCGACTCAACCCCCAGGAGAGCGTACCGAGCATGTTCATCAGCCCGACGCGCCGGAGGTCGACGCTCTTTACGTAGGCGTCGGCCCGGTGCTGGAAGAACAGGTTCGCCATCCGAGCCAGGATGTCGAGCTGGGTCAGAAGCAGAGCTATCGGGACGGCGAGCCCGATCGCCGCCTGCGGGCTCAAACTGGCCTGGCTCGCAAAATATGTGCCGAGGATGGCCCCGGAGGCGTAGTCCGGGATCGAAGCTCCCCCGTAGGTGTAGACTCCCAGGGCCGCAAGCTCGAGCGTCGCCCCTATCGCGAGACCGGTCTTGAGATCCCCGACCAGGATGCCGGTCACGGTCCCGGTCATGAGCGGCCTGCCGAACTGGAAGAAGAGCAGGTTCAGGTTCTCCCAGATGCTGAAGAACCCGAAGGCCGCAAGCACTATCGCCATTACTATGGTGCCGTCCATCTCCTCCTAACCTCCACCTCGCCGGATGAACCTTCCCACCATCCCCTCCTATCTCCCCCATTCATCTCCCATTATGATGTATAGACCACATTATAAATTGGTGGGAGCGACGAGTTCAAGGCCGGGCACAGGTACAATGGTCTGGACCAGAAGAGGAGGTGGAGGTGAGGATAGACAAGAGCAGTCCGATTCCGAAGTACCACCAGCTCAAGGAGATCATAAGGGAGATGGTGGAGCAGGAAGAGCTGAAGGAGGGGGAGATGATCCCCTCTGAGCGGGAGCTGTGCGAGAGGTTCGGGATCAGCCGTATGACCGTGCGTCAGGCGGTGATGGAGCTGGTCAACGAGGGGGTACTCTACCGGGAGCAGGGGCGCGGGACGTTCGTGGCGGCGCGCAAGGTGCAGCAGCCGACGGCGAGGCTGACGAGCTTCACCCAGGACATGCGCGAGAGGGGGATGGAGCCCTCGAGCGAGGTGTTGGAGGTGGAGGTGGAGGAGGCCGGTCTTCTGGTGGCACGGAGGCTCGGGGTGGAGGAGGGGGAGCGGGTCATAAGGCTCAGGAGGCTCAGGCTCGCCGACGGGGAGCCGATGGCGCTCGAGACGAGCCACCTCCTCTACGAGGTTGCGAAGGGGGTTCTGGGGAGGGACCTCGCCGGGCGCTCGCTCTACGAGGAGCTGAGCGCGGCGGGGGTTGAGATCTCACGCGCCGAGCAGAGCTACGAGGCGGTGCCGGTGAGCGAGGAGGAGGCGGCCCTCCTCGGGGTCGAACCGGGGAGTGCGGCGCTCCTGATCGAGAGGGTCACCTACGATGCGGGAGAGAGGCCCTTCGAGTACGTCAGGAGCACCTATCGGGGGGACCGCTACAGGATCACCGCCACCCTCACCCCGGGAGACAGGGTCTGGAGGCCGCCGCACTGAGGCTCCGCCACGCGACGCCGGAGGAGGTCGGGGTCGCACCGGACGCGGCGGCCGGGATATGCCGGGCGGCGAGGCGCGGTGTGGAGATCTCGCGCTACCCCGGCGCGGTGGTGCTCGCTGCAAAAGACGGCCTGATATTCATCCATCGCGCTTTCGGACACGCCGTCCTCTACCGCGACCGGCGGAGGCTGCTCCCCGAGGGTGAGCGCGTCCCGATGCAGGAGGACACCATCTTCGACCTCGCCTCCCTCACCAAGCTCTTCACCGCCATGGCCGCGGTGCAGCTCGCCGAGCGCGGCCACCTCGACCTCGACGAGCCGGTGGCAGGATACCTCCCGCGCCTCTCCGGGAGGGGGAAGGAGAGGATCACGCCGCGCCACCTCCTCACCCACACCTCCGGGCTTCCCGCGCTGGTCCATCTGGAAGATCTCTCCACCCACGAAGAGCGGGTATCCGCGGTCTACAGGGTGCCGCTTCTCGCAGAGCCCGGCACCCGCCACCTCTACGGGGACCCGAACATGATCCTGTCAGGCTGGCTCGTCGAGCGCGTCTCGGGGATGCCGCTCGATGACTACGTCAGGGCGAACATCACCGCGCAGCTCGGCATGACCGACACCTTCTATAACCCACCGGAGAGCATGCGCCCATGCATCGCCGCCACCGAGTACAAGCCGGACCGCGGGATGGTGCGCGGCGTAGTGCACGACGAGAACGCCCACGCCCTCGGGGGCGTGTCGGGGCACGCCGGGCTCTTCTCCACGGCCCGGGACCTTGCGGCGCTGGCGCAGTCTCTGCTCGACGGCGGCGGAGGCATCCTGAAGGAGAGCTCGGTGCGGGAGATGCTCTCCGACCAGACACCGCACCTCCCCGGCTGCGCCCAGGGGCTCGGGTTCGAGCTCGACCGGGAGTGGTACATGGACGGCCTCGCCTCCCCGCAGACGGCGGGGCACACCGGCTTCACCGGGACCTCGCTCGTCATCGACCTGAGGCACCGCGCGTTCGTCATCCTGCTCACCAACCGGGTGCATCCCACCCGTGAGGGGGAGAGCATCAACCCGCAGCGGCGGGCGGTGGCGCGGGCTCTGCTCGAGGCTGTGGATCAGGGGCTGCCGTAGCGCAGCGCACCGCCCTTCCAGACCGCGACGACCTCGAGCTCCGGCGAGAGCGCCACGATGTCCGCGTCGGCTCCGGGAGAGAGCACGCCTTTCCCGCGCGCGCCGACGAGGCGGGCCGGGGTGGTGGAGGCCATCATGACCGCCTCGGGTAGGGTACATCCGGTGAACGCGATGATGTTCCTGAGCGCCTCGTCCATCGTGAGCACGCTCCCCGCGAGCGTCCCGTCCGCGAGCTCCGGCACCCCGTCGCGCAGGTAGACCCGCCGGCCCGCGAGCGTGTACTCCCCCTCCCCCATCCCGGCGGCGGAGATGGCGTCGGTGATGAGCGCCATCCTCCGCGGACCGAGCTTCGCGCAGACGAGGTCGAGAACGTCCGGGTGGACGTGCCGCCCGTCGGCGATGAGGGTGCACACCACCCGCGCGTCGGAGATTGCGGCCCCCGGCAGCCCGGGGCGGCGGTGGTGCAGCGGGCTCATCGTGTTGAACAGGTGTGTCGCACCGCGCGCCCCGAGGTCGAAGGCCCTCCGGGCCGTCACGTAGTCCGCGTCCGAGTGCCCCAAAGAGACCGTAACCCTGCGCTCCACGGCGAGCTCCACGAGAGCGTCGGCCCCGGGAAGCTCCGGTGCGAGCGTGATCAGCCGCACCGGAGCCGCCTCGAGCATCTTCGAGAGGGCCGCCGCATCGGGGGCGGAGAGGTTCTCCTCCGGGTGCGCCCCCCGCTTCTGCGGGTTCAGAAACGGTCCTTCCAGGTGCACCCCGAGCGGCTCCGCCCCATCCCCCCCGAGGGTGAGCCGGGAGAGGAGCGCGGCATACTCCCCGAGCGGCCGCGAGACCACCGTCGGGAGGTAGGAGGTCGTCCCGGTGGAAAGGAGCTTCGCGGAGAGCTCCCCGAGCCTCTCCGGCTCTGTCGCGACGTCCACCCCGAAGGCACCGTTGACCTGCAGGTCCACGAAGCCGGGCACGAGGAAACAATCGGGAACCTCTACCGTCTCGTCGGCCTCGAACGGACCTCCTCCCAACGCCCGGATGACGCCGCCCTCGACGAGCACCCAGGCGTCCTCGAGCACCTCCCTCCCGGCGACGACCCGCCCGCGGAGGGCCAGCACGCTCAAGCGACCCTTCTCCGCAGCGAAGAGGCGGCCTCGCGGTCGAGCAGGAAGAGCGCCCGCGGGTGCTCCTGCAGCATCGAGGCCGGAACCTCCTCGGTGACCGGACCTTTCAGCGCCTCCGCGACCGCTCCGGCCTTGTTCCTGCCGGACGCGAGGAGCACTATCTCCCTCGACTCGAAGATCGTGCGCATCCCGACGGTTATAGCCCGCTTTGGCACCGCCCCCCCGCCGAAATCCCCCGCGTTCGCCCGACGGGTGGAGCGGGAGAGCTCGACGACGCGGGTGCGCGAGGCGAAAGAGGAACCCGGCTCGTTGAACCCTATGTGCCCGTTGCGTCCGATCCCGAGCACACACAGATCCACCCCCCCGGCTTCCCGGATCCCCACCTCGTACCGCTCGCACTCATCTTCCGGGTCTCCCGCCGTCCCGTCCGGAACGCGCACCCTCCCTGGATCCACATCCACCAGCCCGTAGAGGTTCCTCCACATGTACTCGTGGTAGCTCGCCGGATGCCCCGCCGGAAGCCCCAGGTACTCGTCCAGGTTGAAGAACGTCGCCCTAGCGAACGAAAAGCCCTCCTCCCGGTGCATCCTCACCAGCTCCCGGTACATCCCAATCGGCGTCGAACCCGTGGGAAGGAGCAGCACCGCCCCGGGATTCTCCCGCAGCCGCGCCGCCACCACCCGCGCCGCCGCCCGGCTCATCGCCGCCCGATCCTCGACGACCTCCACCCGTACCCTGTACTCCGTACTGGACATGACATCTAGATGTTAGTCTGAACACTCCGTTCGTTCAACCCCGGGCCAGGTCTCGGGAGGAGTGAGGCCTCTATCCGGTACGTCTGAACTCGGCTATGGAGATGGCGAGCATGACCACCCCGATGAAGGCGACGATGGCCAGCTCGAGCCAGACCGGAACCTGCCATCCCCACCAGGTCACGCCGGTAACGAGGGCGTGACGGGTGGCGGCGTTGACGTCGAGGTGGTCGAAGACGGCACGCCGCATGGGGTCGACGGCGTACGTGAGAGGGTTGATGCGGGTGAGCACCTGCAGCCAGTCCGGGAGGTTGGAGAGGGGGTAGAGGGCACCGGAGAGGAAGAACATGGGCATCATGAACATCTGCACCAGGGCGAAGAACGACTGCATGTTCTGTATTCGGGCGGCGGCCATCACGCCGGAGGCGGTGATCGTGAAGGAGAGCAGCAGGATCTCGGCGAGGAGCGTCGCGATCAGAGCGGGAGAGTAGGGAACGCCCACGAGCCCTGCCAGGCAGAGGATTATCACTCCCTGAGAGGTCGCCACGGTGGCGCCGCCGAGGCACTTGCCGATGACGATGGTGCTGCGGCGCACGGGTGCGACGAGCATCTCGCGCAGGAACCCGAACTCCCTGTCCCACACGATGGAGCCCGCCGAGAACATCGCGGTGAACAGCGTGGCCATCGAGAGCACGCCGGGGAACATGAACGTGCGCAGGCTGAGGCCTCCGATCCCGCCGGAGGCCAGCGTGGAGAGGCCTGTCCCGAGCACGAACAGAAACAGCACCGGCTGCAACAGCGAGGTGAACATGCGCAGCCGGTCGCGGTAGAACCGGATCAGCTCGCGCTGCCAGACGATCCTCACGGCCCTGACATCCTGGCGAAGCCCGCGTTCGGGTACACGCACCCGGGCGACACCGGGGGAGGGCACGGCTCTCTCTGCGGACACTGCTCTACCTCCTCGATCGCATGATCATACGCATCTGATCCGCGTCCGAGGCCTCGGCGTCGCGGATGGTGGTACCCGTGTAGGACATGAACACGTCGTCCAGGGAGGGCCGGGAGACGCTCACCGAGCGGATGGGGACTCCGAGCTCGGAGAACAACCGCGGCACGAACCGCTCTCCTCCCGCCACGGCGAAGGTGACGAAACCCTCGTGCACCCCGGCCTCCACTCCAAACCGCTCCCGCAAAGCCTCGATGGCCGCGGCGTCGTCCTCGGTCTCGATCCGCACCCGGTCCTTGCCGACGCTCGCCTTGAGCGCCTCTGGCGTGTCGAGCACGATGATCTCCCCGGAGTCCATGATCGCGATGCGGTCGCAGTACTCCGCCTCGTCCATGTAGTGGGTGGTCAGGAAGATGGTTATGTCCTCGCTGCGCCTCAGTTCCTCGATGTATCCCCAGATCGAGGAGCGGGTCTGCGGGTCGAGCCCTATCGTCGGCTCGTCGAGGAAGAGGACCCGCGGCGAGTGCAAAAGCCCGCGCGCGATCTCGAGCCGCCGCTTCATCCCGCCCGAGAACGTCCCGACCAGGCTCTTCCTGCGCTCCCACAGCCCGACCATCTCCAAAACCCGACGCATCCTCTCCGCCACGGCGGACTTCGGCATGCCGTAGAGCTCGGCGTGGAAGCGTAGGTTCTGCTCGGCGGTGAGGTAGTTGTCGAGCGTCGTGTCCTGGAAGACGAGCCCGATGTTGCGCCGCACCTCGTCCCGCTCAAAGACCACGTCGTACCCCGCGACCTTCGCCTCCCCCGCGCTCGGGCGCACCAGAGTGCACAGCATGTTGATGGTCGTGGTCTTGCCGGCCCCGTTGGGCCCCAGAAACCCGAAGACCTCCCCCGGCTCGACCTCGAAGTCTATCCCCCGCACCGCTTCGACCCCGCCGTAGCGCTTGGCGAGAGAGCGCACCGAGATCGCCGGTCGCTTCACCCCCTCAGCGCTCACCGCCACCCTCCTCCTCGTCCCCGGCCAAAACCCGGTACAGCCGCCGACGGGTCTCCGCCAGGATACGCCGCGCTTCGGCCACCTGCTCGCCGGATCCAGCCTGCACCACCTGCATCGCAGCTACTGCAACCTGCCCGACGAGCCCCCGCATCTCCAGCAGACCTTCACCCAGGTTCTCACACGCCGTCTCCCACGGCGTACCGAGCTCCCCCCGATGCCCGGCCACGTGCGCCCGCCCCTCGTCGGTGAGGTGGACGACCTTGCGCCCCTCCTCCCGTTCTATCCTGACGAGCCCCTCGTCCTCGAGCTGCTGTATCGCCGGATAGACAGATCCCGGGCTCGGACGCCACACCCCCCCACTACGCTCTGTGATCTCCCGAATGATCTGGTACCCGTGCATCGGCCGCTCCTCCAGCAACACCAGGATCGCAGCCCGTACGTCCCCCTGCCCCATCCTCCTGTGGCCTCCCCCGAACATCCTCCCGGCGAAACCACCGAACGGGAAACCCCCTCCAGGCCCGAACGACCCCGCCCCCCGCGCCGCCATCGCAGCCCGTAATTCCCTCGGAAAGAACCTCCCGCCACCGTGCATGCTCCTCGCATCCATCTCTTTCTCCTCTCGATCATCGATATATCTTTAATGCAAAAGATATATCTGAATGTCTCGAACGTCAAGAAGAGGATCGTACGAACGCGGGGAAAAGATGTGGAGCCCCGGTCAGGGGCTCCGTCACGAGGCACCAAAGTGGTGTGGTCTAGCCGGCCGAACCGGCGAGTCTCCGCCAGAAGTCGTCTCGTTCGCCGGGTACGAAGGGCGCGTAGAGGGCGACGCGGTCTATGAGGCCTTCGTAGCGCTCCCGCAGTGCCGGTCCGACCTCGTCGGGAGCGGCCTCGAGCGCGAAGGCGGCGAGCATCTCGTCGGTGACGAGGCGCGGCATCTCCTCCCACCGCTTGCGGCGGGCGAGCTTCGAGAGCTCCTCCCCCACCTCCTGCCAGCCGTGGGCCTCGAGGACGGTGCGGTAGGTCGGGGTCGAGGCGTAGAAGGCGATCTGGGAGCGCATCTCCTCCCGCCTCCGGGAGCGCTCCTCCTCGTCGCGTCCGGTGATGACGAAGGCGCTCGTGGCGAGTTTTATCTCCCGGGGGTCGCGTCCCGCCGCGCGGGCGCCCTCGGAGATCGCGGGCAGGACGACCTTCCTGACGTACTCGGGGCTGTGGAAGGGGTGGACGTGGAACCCGTCGCAGACCTCCCCCGCCACCCGGGCGAGGCGGGTGTTCACCCCTGCGATGTAGACCGGGATCTCGGGGTGCTCTATCGGACCGGGGTTGAAGAAGGGCGTCATGAGGGTGTGATGGTAGAACTCGCCGCGGAAGTCCAGCTCGTCTCCGGTCTGGAAGGTGTGCCAGATCGCACGCAGCGCCAGGACGTACTCGCGCATCCTCGCCGCAGGGCGCCCCCAGGGCATCGAAAAGCGCTTCTCGACGTGCGCCTTGACCTGGGTGCCGAGCCCGAGGATGAGGCGGCCTTCGGAGAGCGCCTGGATGTCCCAGGCGAGCTGGGCGGTGACCATCGGCGAGCGGGAGAAGGCGATCGCGACCGCGCTGCCGAGCTCTATCCTTTCGGTCCCGGAGGCGGCGAGCGCGAGCGGGAGGAACCCGTCGTGCTTGGTCTCGGTGCTCCAGAGCCCGGAGAAGCCGAGCTCCTCGGCCGCGGCCGCCGTCCTCTGCATCTCGCGCAGCGGGGTTCCCTCCACCCCGAGGTTCGCGTCCATCCTCATCACGGCACCAGGATGAGCTTGCCGGTCGTCCTGCGACCCTCGAGGTCGCGGTGGGCCTGCGCCGCCTCGGCGAGCGGGTAGGTCGCGCCGATACGCACCTGGAGGTTGTTCTGCCCGATCCAGGAGAGGACGCTCTCGGCCCGCCACAACAGCTCCTCGCGGGTCGCGGTGTAGTGAGCGAGCGAAGGCCGGGTGACGAAGAGCCCGCCCTTCCGGTTCAGGACCTGCAGGTCGACCGGCGGCACCGGCCCGCTCGACTGACCGAAGAGGACCAGGTAACCGCGCAGCCTGAGCACGTCGAGGTCTCCGTCGAAGGTGGCCTTCCCGACCCCGTCGTAGACGACGTGGACCCCCTCGCCGCCGGTCAGTTCTTTAGTCCTCTCGACGAAGTCCTCCCTGGTGTAGACGATGACCTCGTCCGCACCCGCCTCCTTCGCGAGGTGCGCCTTCTCCTCCGTCCCGGCGGTACCGATGACGCGCGCCCCGCGCATCTTCGCCATCTGCACCAAAAGAAGCCCCACGCCACCCGCGGCGGCGTGCACGAGCGCGGTCTGCCCCTCCTCGAGCGGGAAGGTGCTGTGGGTCAGGTAGTGGGCGGTCATCCCCTGCAGCATCGCCGCGGCGGCGACCCGCGCCTCGACGAGCGTCACGTTCACCGGGACGAGCTCCTCCACCGGGGCGACGACGTACTCGGCGTAGGAGCCGGGGACGCTAGCCCAGGCCACGTAGTCGCCGGGCTTCACCTCCTCCACGCCCTCTCCGACGGCGACGACCTCGCCCGCGCCCTCGAGCCCGAGGGTGAAAGGGGGTTCCGTCGGGTAGAGACCCGAGCGGTGGTAGGTGTCTATGTAGTTGACCCCGGCGGCGGCGACCCGCACGAGCGCCTCGCCAGCTTTCGGCTCGGGCTCGGGAACGTCCTCGTAGCCAAGGACCTCCGGGCCGCCGTGTTTCTTTACGACCACAGCTTTCAAGTGCGCCCTCCCTCTTCCAGAGACCTTCATCGGACATTGTACGGCAGAGCGGCCGCCTCTCCTGCTATATTTGCCGGGACGGGACGAGGGCTTTGAAAGGGGCGAACAAGGCGATGGCGACGGTCCGCGAGGTCACGCACGAGCTTCTGAGGAGGCTCGGGATGACGACCATCTTCGGCAACCCGGGCTCGACCGAGCTCACCTTCCTCGAGGACTTCCCGGAGGACTTCCGCTACGTGCTCGCGCTGCAGGAGGCGAGCGCCCTCGGGATGGCGACCGGCTACGCGCAGGGCACCGGGAACGCCGCGCTCGTCAATCTGCACACCGCGCCGGGTCTGGGGAACGCGATGGGCGCGCTGGTGACCGCCTGGCACAACCGGACCCCGCTCGTCGTGACCGCAGGTCAGCAGGACCGGAGGCACATAAACCTCGAGCCGCTCCTTACCGGCGAGCTCGTCGAGCTGGCGAGGCCCTACGTCAAACGCAGCTACGAGCCCCGGCGCCCGCAGGAGGTGCCCTCCGAGATCCTGCGCGCCTACCACACCGCGATGCAGCCGCCGCGCGGGCCCGTCTTCGTCTCGGTGCCGATGGACGACTGGAACGCGGAGTGCGAGATGCCCCCCTCCCACGAGGTCTCGCACCGGGTCGCGCCGGACCCGGCGGCGATCGAGCGGGCGGCGGAGGTCCTGCGCGGGGCGCACAGCCCGGCGATCGTGGTCGGGCCCGGGGTCGCCCGCTCGCGCAGCTTCGACGAGGTGGTGGCGCTCGCCGAGAGGATGAAAGCGCCGGTGTGGCAGGAGGGGATCGTCGCCCTCGCCGGATTCCCGCAGGGGCACCCTCTTTTCATGGGCTTTTTGCCGCTCGCCCAGAAGGGGGTCTCGGAGACCCTGGCCCCGCACGACGCCGTGCTGGTTTTGGGCTCCGCGGTCTTCCCCTACTACCCGTACGTCCCCGGGGAGGTCGTGCGCGAGGGGACGGAGGTCGTCCAGATCACCGACGACCCCGAGGAGGCCGCCCGCGCCCCGCTCGGGAGGAGCATCTTCGGCGACGTCGCGCTCGCCGCGGCGGACCTCGCGGAGCTGCTGCCGGAGGCCGACCGTCCGGCCCTCCCGGCGCGGGAGGAGCCGCCGGAGCCCGAAGCCGCGGCACCGATGAGCGTGGACTACGTGATGTGGCAGATAGCCCGCGCGCTGCCGGAGGACGCGGTCGTCGCCGACGAGTCCACCTCGAGCAAGGTCGTCCTGCACAGGTACGTCAAGACGAACGACCCGGTCGGGTACCACACCTCGGCGGCCGGGGGTCTCGGCTTCTGCATGCCAGCCTCGGTGGGGCTCAAGCTCGCGATGCCCGAAAGGCCGGTGGTCTGCGTCATCGGGGACGGGTCTGCGATGTACTCGATCCAGTCGCTGTGGACCGCAGCCCGGAACGGCCTCGCGATCCCCACGATCGTCATAAACAACCGCGGATACACGATCCTCAAGAGCTACCGGAACGCGCTCGGGATCTCCGATAGCGTGCCCGGGCTCGACGTGCCGGGGATAGACCTGGTGCAGGTGGCCCGCGGGCTCGGCGCGGACGGCGAGGCGGTCGAGAGGCCCGAGGACCTCGAAGGGGCTCTCGGCCGGGCGCTCGAAGCGGAGGGGCCGTACCTGGTCGACGTCGCCGTGGACACCTCGGTCCCGAAGTTCGCCCGGTAGTCCGCGTCCACGACGAAACCTCTATCGCCCGGCTCTCTCTGGCCACAGAATCCAACCACAAACCACGCGTCCGTTGCCGCATTTTGAAGCGAGCGTATATTATTGGCGTGCTGGTGTGTCGGAGGGTCCTCGAAAGGTGGGAGGTCACATGCTCGCGGAGCAGAGGCGGGAGGCGATACTCAGGGAACTCGAGGAGCGGGGCAGCGTCTCGGTGATGGACCTCTCGGAGAAGCTCGGGGTCTCGGACATGACCATAAGGCGAGACCTCGAGGCGCTCTCGAAGAGGAGGCTCCTCAAGAAGGTGCACGGCGGGGCCGTCCCCGTGCCCAAGGCGGCCAGGGAGCCGCACTTCGAGTACAAACGCAGGCTCAACCGGGCGGAGAAGGCGGCCATCGCGCGGGCGGCGCTGCCGATGATCGAGGACGGGGACACCGTCGCGCTGAGCGCCGGCACCACCACCTGGCACATCGCGAGCCTCCTGCGGCGGGCCTCCCGGGAGCTGACCTTCATCACCAACTCGACGAACATCGCGCTCACGCTGCAGGAGAACGGCTGGGAGCAGATAGTGCTCTCCGGAGGCATCTTCCGCACCCCCTCCGACGCGCTGGTAGGTCCCTTCGCCGAGCGGACGCTGCGCACGCTCAACGCCGACATCCTCTTCCTGGGGGTGCACGGCATCCACCCCGAGGCCGGGCTCACCACCCCCAACATCGCCGAGGCCGAGACCGACCGCTGTCTCGTCGAGGCGGCGCAGAAGGTCATCGTCGTCGCGGACAACACCAAGCTCGGGGTCGTCGCGCTCGCCCGGATAGCGCCCATCAAGGAGGTGGACGTCCTGATCACAGACTCAGGAGCCTCCCGGAAACTGCTGCGCGAGATAGAGCTCGCCGGGGTCGAGGTCGTCGTGGTAGAGACCGGCGAGGACGAGCTCGCCCGGGCGAACTGAGGTCGGTGGTGCGGGCGGCCCTCTTCATAACCTGCTTCAACGACACCCTCTTCCCGGAGACCGGGATCGCGACCGTGAAGGTCCTCGAGCGCCTCGGGGTTGAGGTCGACTTCCCCCGGGAGCAGACCTGCTGCGGTCAGATGCACTTCAACACCGGCTACCAGCGCGAGGCGATCCCGCTGGTGCGCCGCTTCGTCGAGGTCTTCTCCCCCTACGAGGTCATCGTCGCACCCTCCGGCTCGTGCGTCGGGATGGTGAGAGAGCTCTACCCGATGGCGGCCGGGCTCGCCGGGGACGCCGCCCTCGCCCGCGAGGTCGAGGCCCTCGCCCCCCGCGTCTTCGAGCTCTCGGAGTTTCTCGTAAAGAAGCTCGGGACGACCGACGTCGGGGCGTACTACCCGCATCGGGTGACCTACCACCCGACCTGTCACTCCCTGAGGATGATAAAGGTCGGGGACGCCCCGTTGAGGCTGCTCGAGGCGGTGCGCGGCGTCGACCTCGTCGAGCTCCCCGAGGCGGAGGAGTGCTGCGGGTTCGGGGGGACCTTCGCCGTCAAGAACGCCGACACTTCGGCGGCGATGCTCGCGGACAAGGTCGCGAACGTCCTCTCGAGTGGGGCGGAGGTCTGCTGCGCCTCGGACAACTCCTGCCTGATGCACATCGGGGGCGCGCTCTCGCGGCAGAGGACCGGGGTGAAGACCGTGCACCTCGCCGAGATACTGGCGAGCGAGGAGGAGAGATGAGGGTTTCGGAGAGACCGTTTCAGGCGCTCGCGCGCGAGGCGCTCGCCGACAGCCAGCTCAGGAGGAACCTGGGGCACGCGACCGCGACGATCCGCAAAAAGCGAGCGGCCGCCGTCTCGGAGCTGCCGGACTGGGAGGAGCTGCGGGAGGCGGGCGCGGCGATCAAAGAGCGCGCCTTGAGGCACCTGGACGAGTACCTGGTGCGGCTCGAAGAGTCCGTAACGAAGGCCGGAGGAGAGGTCCACTGGGCGCGCGACGCGCGGGAGGCGAACAGGATCGTCGCGGGCATCGCAAAGGGGCACGGGGCGCGCGAGGTCGTCAAGGTCAAGTCGATAGCGACAGACGAGATCGGGCTCAACGAATACCTCGCGAAGGAGGGAATCGAGGCGGTCGAGACCGACCTCGCGGAGCTCATCATCCAGCTCGCCGGCGAGGAGTCTTCGCACATCCTGGTCCCGGCGATCCACAAGAACCGCGCCGAGATCCGGGAGCTCTTCCGCGAAAAGCTCGGCGCGAAGGACCTCTCGGACGACCCGCGCGACCTCACCGAGACCGCCCGGCGCTACCTGCGCGAGCGGTTCCTCGCGGCGAAGGTCGGCATTAGCGGGGCCAACTTCGCCGTCGCCGAGACGGGGACCGTCTGCGTGGTCGAGTCGGAAGGGAACGGCAGGATGTGCACGACCCTCCCTGAGGTTCTCGTCACGGTGATGGGCATAGAGAAGGTCGTCCCCACCTGGCGCGACCTGGAGGTCTTCATGCAGCTCCTCCCCCGCTCCTCCACCGCAGAGCGGATGAACCCCTACACCTCGTTCTGGAGCGGGACCTCCTCCGGGGAGGGGCCGCGGGAGTTCCACCTGGTGCTGCTCGACAACGGCAGGACACAGGCGCTCTCCGACACGAAGGGAAGACAGGCCTTAAGGTGCATCCGCTGCTCGGCGTGCCTGAACGTCTGCCCGGTCTACGAGCGGGCCGGAGGCCACTCCTACGGCTCGGTCTACCCGGGTCCGATCGGCGCGATCCTGACACCCCAGCTCACCGGGCTCGGGAGGAAGGGCCCGGACTCTCTCCCCTACGCCTCGTCGCTGTGCGGGGCGTGCTACGAGGTCTGCCCGGTGAAGATAAACATCCCTGAGGTCCTGATCCACCTGCGCGGAAGGGTCGTGAGAAACCGCCAGGACTCGGGCTCCCCGGCCACGAAGCTCGACCCGGAGGGCGCGGCGATGCGCACTCTGGCGCGCACCTTCGCCGACCGCCGCCTCTACGAGGCCGCGCAAAAGCTCGCCCGCGCCGGGCAGTGGCCGCTCGCGCGGGGCGGGAAGATACGACGACTCCCCGGCCCCCTCTCCGGGTGGACCGCCGTGCGCGACCTCGAGGCCGTCCCGCGCGAGACCTTCCGCGAGTGGTGGAGGAGGGAGCGCGGATGAGCCAGGCGAGGGAGGAGATCCTGCGCCGCATCCGCCTCGCCACCCGCGACGTGCCGCAGGAGGAGAGCCCGGAGGACGTTTCCGTCGAGAGGAGCTACCGCGTCGAGAGCGTCTCTCCGCACGAGGAGGTCGTGGGGCGCTTCGTCGAGAACGTCTCCGAGTACCGGGCGAGCGTGCGGCGGGTCGGGGAGGAGGAGCTACCGGAAGCGATAAGGGAGGCCCTCGCGCGACGCGGCGCGCGGAGGCTCGTCGTCGCGCCGGGGGTGCCGGATGGGTGGATCCCGGAGGGTGTGGAGGCGCTGCGCGACGGGGAGGGCGGAAGACCGCTCACGAATGAGGAGCTCGACGCGAGCGACGGGGTCCTCTCCGGCTGCGCCCTGGGGATAGCCCAGAGCGGCACGATCGTCCTCGACGGCGGCAGGATGCAGGGAAGGCGGGCGCTCACGCTGCTCCCCGACTACCACCTGTGCGTGATCTACGAAGATCAGATAGTGGAGCTCGTCCCCGAGGCGGTAAGGAGGCTCGAAGGGGGCGTGCGGGAGGGGAGATCCATCGTCTTCGTCTCCGGGCCGTCGGCCACCTCGGACATCGAGCTCGACCGGGTCGAGGGCGTCCACGGCCCCAGGACGCTCGAGGTACTCGTCTGCCGCCGGTAGGGGCAGCGCCGCCGACCGTATGCTAAGTTTAGGTTCATGGAGAACAAAGAGGTAAGGGTACGCTATGCGCCGAGCCCCACCGGGAAGCTCCACGTCGGCGGGGTGAGGACGGCGCTCTTCAACTGGCTCTTCGCCCGCAAGCACGGTGGTACGTTCGTGCTCAGGATCGAGGACACCGACCTCGAGCGCTCGACCGAGGAGTCGGTCGAGCAGCTCGAGCGTTCGCTGCGCTGGATCGGGCTGGACTGGGACGAGGGGCCCGAGGTCGGCGGCCCCTACGGGCCCTACCGGCAGACCGAACGGCTGGACATCTACCGGGCGGCCGCGCAGCGACTGCTCGAGAAGGGCGCGGCCTACTACGACTTCGCGACCACCGAGGAGCTGGCCCGCTTCCGCGAGCGGGCCAGGGCCGAAGGCAGGAGCCCCATCTACACCGGCGGTGAGTACCGGGAGATGGACCCCGAGGAGGCCCTAAGGAGGGTACGCTCCGGGGAGCCGCACACGATCCGGTTCAAGACCCCGCGCGAGGGACAGACGGTCGTCGAGGACGTGATCCGCGGGCCGGTCACCTTCGAGAACGAGAACATCGAGGACTTCGTGCTCATGAAGTCCACCGGCACGCCCACCTACAACTTCGCGGCCGCGGTAGACGACGCGGCGATGGAGATCAGCCACGTCATAAGAGGCGACGACCACCTCTCCAACACGCCGCGTCAGATCCTGATCTACCGGGCGCTCGGGCACGAGCTGCCGGCCTTCGCCCACGTTCCTCAGGTCCTCGGGCCGGACAGAAAGAAACTGTCCAAGCGCCACGGGGCGGCGAGCGTCGAGGACTTCGCCGAGCAGGGCTACCTCCCCGAAGCGCTCTTCAACTACATGGCGCTCCTCGGGGCCGGCTACGCCGCGGACGAGGAGATCTTCTCACCCCAGGAGCTCGCCGAGCGCTTCCGGCTGGAGAAGGTGAGCGGCAACCCGGCGATCTTCGACGTGCAGAAGCTCACCGCGATAAACGCCGTCTACCTCCGGCGCAAGAGCCCGGAGGAGCTGGCGATGATGGCCGCCCCCCTCCTCGCAGAACGCGGCGTGGCGACAAAAGAGGAACTCGAGCGCGACATGGAGCGCCTCACCAGGATCATGGAGTTGCTCAGAGAGCGCATCAGCCTCACCACCGAGATCCCGGACGCTACCGGCTACTTCTACGGCGGCACCCTGGAGTACGCCCCGGACGAGTTCGAGAAGCAGTTCGGGAAGGAGTTCGTCCGGGAGAATCTGCCCGAGCTGCGAGACCGTCTCGCCGCGCTCCCGGAGTGGACCGCCGACGAGATAGAGCGCTGCGTCCGGGGGCTCGCGGCGGAGAAGGAGAAGGGGGCGCGGCACCTGATCCACCCGCTGCGCTTCGCCACCACCGGTCGCACCGTGAGCGCCGGGCTCTTCGAGACGATGGAGCTCATAGGCAGAGAGCGCTGCCTGCTGCGCATGGACGACGTGCTGCAGAAGCTGCGCACCCGCGACCTGCTTTGACGAACCGGCCGTAATGGGCTAAACTCTTGCCCTGCCTGGATCTGGCCCCATCGTCTAGCGGCCAAGGACATCGCCCTCTCACGGCGAAAACCCGGGTTCGAATCCCGGTGGGGTCACGTGCGGAGGCCCGCAGGAGGCGCACCTCCTGCGGGCCTCTCTCATCCCGCCAGAAAAAGCCCGGCGCACACGGCCCCGAGCCCGGCCCCGGCGAGGGCCTGGGAGGGGGTGTGCGCTCCGGCCGACACGCGGGCCCAGAGCACCAGGGGCAATACGAGCAGAAACGGCAGCCCACCGGCCCCGAGCAGCAGGAGCCCGGCCGCCGCCGCGTGCCCCGCGACGGCGGAGTGTGCGCTTATCTTCCAGAAGAGGGTGATCCCGGCGGCCACCGTAGCAGCGACGCCCATCGAGAGCGTCGTCCTGGAGAGTTCCCCGGGTGCGCCGAACAGGTGGAGCACCACGAGCAAACCCACGAAGGCCGCCAGCAGCACCACCGCCGGGAGCAGGCGCTCGGCCCGGCTCGAGAGCCAGAAATCCCCCACTCGTGAACCACGCCGCAGCGCGAGCACGAACCCGGCAACGAGCCCCGCTGCCGCCAGCTCCGCCGCTACGAAGCGCGGCGCACCCGCCTCCACCGCGACCAGCGCGTAGAGCACGCTGAAGACCACGAAGGGGTTCAGGACGTTGGTGAGGATCGCGGGCAGAGCGGGGTCGGTCCTGGCGGGAAGCTGAGGCATCGTCGAGGGTAGAATCTAGCACATGCAAGAACGGAGAGACGGGCCGCACGGAGGAGAGGAGGCCCTCGAACTCTGGTACGCCATCGGCAGAGCTTTCTCGGAGGCCGGGGAAGCGAAAGGCCGGGCCGTGGTCACGGGCTTCACGGCGGCGCTCGTCTCGGGGGCTCTGGTCCTGCTCTCGGCACCCGTCTTCGGGACCGCGTGGGCCGGGCCCTTCGCCGCGCTCATACCGGTAGCCGTTGGTCTCCTCCTGGGTCTCGGGCACCTCGCCCTCTCCTACGCCGGGGCCGCGCGGCGATTCAGGGCCATATCGGGGGAGCTGGGGCGCCTCGGCCTCGACGGCCGGCGTCCCACCCTCTCGGGCCTCGGAGCCTACCACGACGCACAGCTCATCCTGCTGCGCTCGGAGTACGAGTTTCTGCTCCTCCGCGGCGCCGGGCGCTCCGCCCGGCTGCTCGCCGACTCCTTCGGGTTCACCCCCGAGGACCCCTTCGAGTGCGGGCCGCTCGACGTGGCCCCCGAAACACCGCGGATGGCCGGGCTGCGCCGCAGGTGGGAGCGCCGGCTAAAGATGCGGCGGCGGCACGGGATGATCCCCCCGGCCCTCGGGCTCAGGGAAGATCTCGCGTACGGGGTCTTTCCCCGAAAGATGACCCCCGCTGCGGAGGCAGCCACCCGCAGAGCGTATCTTACGATCTCGCGCGAGCTCGCCGGGAGGCGCTACGGCAGGAAGGAGATCTCGAAGGGAGGGGCCGCCTCTGTACCCGAGGAGATCCGGGAGAGGCTGGCCCGGGAGGCAGAAGAGTACGAGATCCTCAACCCGAGACCAGGCGCGCCGCGGCGAGGACGAGCCACATCATGGCCACGCTGACCGGGATGAGGCTTATGACCGAGACCACGAGCGCCATGAGCCCCGACACCCGGTAGAAGGAGCGCAGGGCGAGCGACATGAGGACGACCATGCCGTAGACGACCGCGAAAGATTGCAGGACCGGCACCCAGCCCACCACCATGACCGAGTAAGCGCTCGCGAGCATCCTGTAGATGTGCCGAAACCGAACCTCCTTGCCCACGAAAGCCCTCACCGGGACCATGTACACCGCCGCCACGATGCCGAGCAGGACCGGAGAGAGCAGGACGAACGCGGCGGCCTCGCCCGTCCGGACGAGCAGCGGGTGCACCTCTATCCCGCCGCTGGCATCCAGGATCACCGCGAGCACCATGCTCAGGATCGCGGCCAGCAGGCTCACCAGCCAGACGAAGATGACGGCTCCCTTGAGAGGACCATCGGCTTCGAACCTCTCGTAGAAGGTCCTCGGGGAGAAGAGGACCGCTTTCACGAGCTCCACCCCGCCGGCCACGGGGTGCCCGGCATCGAACCCTGCAGAAGATGTGCTACCTTTCATATGGGAGAGGATTATACAGCCCGCGCATGGGGTAGATTATCTCTGCTGGTAGTTCTGTAAAATTAGTTTTCGGTCAAGTGTGGCTCAGAGGTTGGGATGTTCAGACTGTACTTGCTCGTGGTTCTCCTCGCCGAGGTGGCGGCGATCTCGATCCTGCAGGTGTTGATGCCGGGTTCCCCCCTGGCTCCGGCGGTGCCCCTCGCGCTCCTCGTCCCGGCGCTCGTCCTCCTGGGATACCGCAGGAGGCGCAGGACGATCAGGCTGGGCCGCATCTCGCCGCAGGACATAACCCGGGCCACGAAACCCGAGAAAGAGCGACCGACCCCCGAGGAACTCTCCCGCTCCATAGTCGAGCGCGCAACCGAGATACGCCGGGTGCTCGAGGACTCCCCTTCGGAGGTACGCGTCGAGATGTGCACCCTCGGCTACCGCAACTGCGCGAACGACATGATCACGCTGACCCACCTCATAAACCAGGAGCTGCAGGAGGCGGGCCTCCTGAGACGCCTCAGGCTCCGTCTGTACCGCAAGCGCGCGACCGACGCGCTCGCCGCGGCCCGCGCCGGGCTCCCACCGGGTGCACTCAGGGCGATGCGGCAGGAGCAGCAGTAGCCGGGCTCAGACCGCCAGTATCTCCCTCACCTCGGGCACCTCGCGCCGGATGAAGGTCTCTATGGCGTAGACGAAGTCGAGCTGGGAGAGCGGACACCCGCTGCACGCGCCGATCATCTCTATGCTCACGGTCCCGCTCTCCTCGTCGCAATCCACGATGCGGGCGTCTCCCCCGTCGGCCTGCATCGCCGGGCGCACCTTGGCGAGCGCCGCCTCCACCCTCTCGCGCATGTCTCCCCGATCGTCCATCGAAGCGATTATATAGGAACGCCGGGTAGTAGAATGGCCCCACACGCCCGTAGCAGTCGTCGATGAAGGAGGGTGATGCGATCCGCAGCTGAGGAGAGGGACCTGCTCGTCATCTCGGCCCCGGAACACGACGCCAGCGCCTACCATCTCTCGGGCTTTCTGGCCCCCGATCCCGTGATCCTCGCCCGCGTCTCCGGCAGGAAGTACCTGGCCGTCTCGGCGCTGGAGTACGGCCGGGCCAAACGACAGGCCCGGGTGGACGAGCTCGTCTCCTTCGAGGAGCTGGGGTTGACCTCGCTCGCCAGAGAACTCGGCGAGGGGGGTAGCGCGCTCGGCGCTGCTGCTGCGGCGCTGCTCGAGAGGCTCGGAGCCTCCTCCGTCGCCGTCCCTCCGAACCTGGGCGTCGTCCACGCGGACGAGCTGCGCCGCCGGGGAGTGGAGCTGGAACCCGACGGCAGGCTCTTCGCCTCCCTCCGCCGGCAGAAGACGGAGGAGGAGATCTCACACATCGAGAAGGCCCAGCGCGACACCGAGGCGGCCTGCGCCCGCGCGGTCGAGATCCTGCGCGAGGCCGGGGTCGCGGACGACGGCACGCTCCTCTGGCGCGGCGAGACGCTCACCAGCGAGACCCTGCGCTCGGAGATGGAGATAGAACTCCTGCACCACGGCTCGAGCTCCGGCGGGACGACCATCGTCGCCGGAGGTTCGCAGTCCGCCGACCCGCACGAGCGCGGCACGGGCCCCTTGAAGGCCGGGGAACCCGTGGTCCTGGACATCTTCCCGAAGGACCAGTCGAGCGGCTACTACGCGGACATGACCCGCACCCTCTTCAAGGGTGAGCCCGCACAGGAGCTACGCCGGATGTACGAGACGGTCCTTGCGGCACAGGAGGAGGCGCTCGGCATGATCCGGGCCGGGATAAACGGCCGCGAGGTGCACGCGAGGGTCTCGGAGGTGCTGCACGAGGCCGGCTACAGGACCATGCTGCACGACCGCAGGGAGGGCGAGCCCCTGACCGAGGGGTTCTTCCACGGCACCGGACACGGGGTGGGGCTCGAGATCCACGAGTCCCCGAGCATGGGTACCGCAGACCAGGAGCTCTTGCCCGGCGACGTCGTGAGCGTCGAGCCGGGGCTCTACGACCCGCGGCTCGGCGGGGTGCGTATCGAGGACCTCGTCGTCGTCACCGACGACGGATGCCGCAACCTGACGCGCTTCCCGAAGCGCCTGGAGGACGCCATACTCCCCTAGAAGATCCTGCGGCGCAGCGCGCCGAGCAGGAGGTAGACGACGAAGTACCCGCCGGCGGCGGCGAGGGCGGTCTCGTAGAATCCGGCCGTCACGAAGCGGTGCGCCGGCGATTCGAACAGCGGCCCGAGCCGGTAGATCGCGGAGACCACCACGTTCTGCGGGGCTGTATACCCCACGTAGAGCAGCGCGAGGTGTGCCAGGATGACGAGAACGATGAGGCCGAATACGGCGCGCAGGAGTCCCACTTTCGCCTCCTTCCGGCTCTTTTGCGGACCCCCTCACCTTACATCCCGCACCCCTCCGAAACCTTAAGGTACTGTTAAGGGGAGCTAAATTTTCGGCTACAGCGTGCCCTACGCCTTGAGCCTCTCCAGGTACTGCTTGCGGAACTTGGCCACCTTCGGAGCGATCACGACCCGGCAATACGGCTGGTCCGGGTGGTTGCGGAAATATTCGTGGTGGTACTCCTCAGCCGGGTAGAACGCCTCGAAGGGAACGACCTCGGTCACTATGGGGTTCTCCCAGACACCCTTCTCCTCGAGCTCAGAGATGACCTCCTCGGCGGTGCGCCGCTGCTCCTCGTCGTGGTAGAAGATCGCAGAGCGGTACTGGGTCCCCACGTCCGGTCCCTGGCGGTTGAGCGTCGTGGGATCGTGGACGGTGAAGAAGACCTCCAGTATCTCCCGGTAGGAGATCACGCCCGGGTCATAGGTGAGCTGTACCACCTCGGCGTGCCCCGTGGTCCCCGTGCACACCTGCTCGTAGGTGGGGTTCGGTACGTGCCCCCCGGAGTAACCGGATTCGACCTTCTCGATGCCTCGCAGCTCCTCGAAGACCGCCTCGAGACACCAGAAACACCCACCCGCGAGCGTAGCCTTCTCGGACATGCAGATACCTCCTCGCCGCCGGGAGCACAGAACGCGTTCTCCACCCTATTCTATCCCGCTGGGGCCGGAGCTCAGACGCCCGCGAAGGCTCCGAACCCGCCGTCGACCGGGATCACTGCCCCGCTCACGAACCTGGCCGAGTGGCCGCAGAGCCACACCACGGCCCCGACCAGATCCTCCGGCTCCCCGAAGCGCCCTGCCGGGGTGTGCTCGATGATCTTCTCTCCCCTGGCGGTGAGGTTGCCCTCTTCGTCGAGCAACAACCTTCTGTTCTGCTCCCCGACGAAGAACCCGGGCGCTATCGCGTTGACCCTCAGCCCCTCCCCGTAAGCGCGCGCGAGTTCCACCGCGAGCCAGCGGGTGAAGTTCTCCACCGCCGCCTTCGCCGCGGCGTAGGCCACGACCCCGCTGAGCGGCCTCTGCGCGGCCATCGAGGAGACGTTGACGATCGAGCCCTCGGGCTCCTCCGCGCGGGTCATCGCCTCCCCGAAGACCTTCGAGGGCAGGATCGTCCCCATCAGGTTGAGGTCCACGACCTGCTCGATGGCCGCCTTCTCCACCTCGAAGAAGCTCTTGCGTGGGGAGGTTATGGCCTCGGGGGCGTTACCGCCGGCGGCGTTTACGAGGATGTCCACCCGCCCCCACTCTCGCAGCACCTCTTCCCTCGCCCGCTCGAGAGACGAGCCGTCGAGGACGTCCGCCGGGAGGGGAATCGCCTCGCCCCCTTCTTTCTCTATCCCGAAGGCCACCTCGCGGGCCCGCTGCTCGCGCCTGCCCAGGATGGCCACCTTCGCCCCGGCACGGGCGAGACCGCGGGCCATCGCCCCGCCGAGGACGCCGGTCGCCCCGGTGACCACCGCCACCCTGCCATCCAGCGAGAAGAGCCTCTCTACCCCAGGTGCCACGTTCTCACCCCCTCTCGCCACCCGAGGCGAAGGGCTCCAGGTGACGCACGAAGTGTTCTTTCAGGTTGGAGGCGTACTCTTCGGAGTGCGAGCGCAGCAACCCCAGGAGCCTCCCGCGCAGTCCCTCTTTCCGCAATACCGAACCGAAGGTTACGTGCAGGACCTCCCGGGGATCGAATCCTTCGAGGAGGGCAGTCAATTCTGCATCGTCCACCTCCTCCGGCTCCGGAGTCCTGGAAAGCTCGGCGGAGACGTGGTAGCTACTACGGTCTTCCTCGTAGTGCTCTCTGGCGAAGGCATAGATCTCGCGGAACAGCGCGGGATCGAGGGCAGCGACGGTGCGCAGAGCCTCCAGGTAGCTGGTGCCGGCGGTCTTCAGGTGGACGAGCCCCCTGCTCTGGTGCACTGCGGCCGGGTAGATGGAGAACTTGTCCGAGCCGGAGTGCAGGCTGAGCTTGTACGGTCCGAGGGCGCGGGCGATGGCCGCGTGTACCGCGAAGTCCCGCTCGAAGGCTTCCACGTTCCCGATGTAGTCCACGCCCTTCTCGAAACGCCCCACGTAGCGTGGTGCGAGGCTCACCCACTCCACCCCCAGGCGCTTCAGCTCGGTCGCTATGTAGACGTGCTGGACGTGGGTGGTCGGGGAGTCGGTCTCGTCGACCGAGACCTCGACCTCGAACTCCCGACAGGCGTTTTTCTGCAGGTGGCGGTACATCCTCGCGGCGTGTGCCACGGCACGGCCATACTTCACCGCAGCCACCGCCAGGGATCTCTCGTCGAAGGAGATGCAGCACCCTTCGAACTCGAAGTCCTTCGTCAGGTAGCGTCGCTTGAGATCGTCCGGGCGGTCCTCCAAATCGTCCCAGGGCAGCCCCTGAAACTTCTCCCGCAACCCGGCGGGATCGATCCCCTCCGCCGCATCGTCGACGTGCTCACCGGGATCGAAGGTAAAGAAACTGTAACCAGCTTCGAGGCAGGCGTCGATATTGGCGGTGGTCTTGAGGTGATCCGCGTCGGCACCGAGGTCTCCACCCCATCCTTCGGCGAAGGCACCCCAGGTGGCATCGTCCATCACCCGCTGCGGGCTGCGCCCCGTGCGCTCCATCTCGCGGATAGACTGCTGGGCGAAGATCGGGGCGATACTCCCCCCGACGGCGCGCACGGCGCGCACGTGTCCCGGTGTAGCGAGCCCGAGACGGTCGCCCATCCCCGCAGAGGTCCGGAGTCCCAGCGGGCGGGGACGGAGCCAGGGGAGGCGGGAGCGCAGCGCGGAGGCGTTGCGGCCGCTCAGCGGGCCGAGCAGCAGCGTCCTCTCGCCGCGCGCGCTCGTCTCACCCTCGAACTTCCCGAGCTCAGGGCTGCCTTTCGGAGCGAGAACGGCGATGTCCTCCCCGGCCAGCGCGAACTCCCATCCCTCCGAGAGGATCAGAGAAGACCGTCGGATCTCAAGACCTTCGAGGGCGAGGAGCCCGGCCTCTTCCTTACCGCCCTTCATCGTCATCCTCCCGACCTTGCACCCCTTCGGAGATCCAACGGTGGGCGGGGTCCTCGTTGGGACGGAGCGTCCTTCCCTCGCCGCAGAGCGCCCACAGGTAGTACAGCCGGTAGCCGCCCGCGGCCACCACCGGGTGGTAGCCGAACGGTATGAGCACCGCATCCCCGTCGCGGACGGCGAAGCTCTCCTCGAAGGAGCGCTCCGGTGAGTAGATCCTCTGCAACCCGAACCCGCCCGCCGGGTCGAGCCGGTAGTAGTAGACCTCCTGCATGCGCACCTCGCGCGGGGGATCCTGCTCGTCGTGTTTGTGCGGCGGGTAGCTCGACCAGCAGCCCGGCTCGTTGAAGGTCTCCCCGACGACCAGCCTGGCTGCGGGACGCGACTCGTCTATTATGTCGTGCACCTCACGCCGCCAGTTGCCGCTGCCCCTGACCGCAGCGTTCACCTCCCCGGGCCTCACGACGTACGCCTCGCCGCCACCATCTGCCGGGGCCCGGCAGATGGCCACCTCCGAGCCCGTCTGCGAAGAGATGCGGTAGGGTGTGCCGGCGGGAACGTAGACGGCCGTCGCCTTCCCAGAGAAGACGTCCTTCCTCTCTCCCAGCTCCTTCCAGCTACCGCCTCCCTCCACCTCGACCGAGCAACGGCCGCCGAGGATCACGAGGACGGACTCCCGCCCCTCGTCCACCAGTTCGACCCGATCATCGCCGTCCGCACGTACCAGCGCCAGCTCCAACCCTTCCGAGGGAGAGTTGTCCGGGTTTACGACCTCTCGCACCGCACCCTCGGGTTCTTCGTTCTCGAAGTACAGACGCAACCTACCTCCCTCTCACTTCTCTCTACCTCGGGCCATCCCCGTTAACGGATGGTCAAGCGAGCGAGTTGATCACCTTCAGGTACTTGCCGTACTCGCCCTGGTACCGGCTTATCATCGGCTTCACGGCGTCTTTCCACGGCTTGCGGTTCACGTGGATTATGTTGTTCCCCGCAGCCCTGACCTTGCTCTTCGACTTCTGCACCAGCGCGTCCCAGGACTTGCGCTGGACGGCCACGGAGTCCCTGGCCGCTTTCTTGATGATCTTCTGATCCTGCTTGCTCAGCTTGTCCCAGGTGGCCTTGCTGATCAGCACCACCTCGGGAATCCGGGTGTGCTCGTCGAGCGTGTAGTTGGGCGCCACCTCATAGTGCTTCGAAGTGTAATAGCTCGGCCAGTTGTTCTCCGCCCCGTCCACGACCCCGTTCTGCAGCGCAGTGTAGACCTCTCCGTAATCCATGGGCGTCGCGGAAGCACCCAGGGCGTTCATGAGCTGGGTGTTTATCTTGCTCTGTTGCACCCGGATCTTGAGCCCGTGCATGTCCTTCGGGCTCCTGACGATGATCCCTTTCCTCGTGTAGAAACTCCTGGCCCCTGAGTCGTAGTAGGCTAGCCCCTGCATCCTCGCCGACTGCAGGCTGTCGAGCAACGCCTCCCCGGTCTTGCTGTTCAGAAACCTCCACATGTGCTCGCTGCTGTCGAAGATGTAGGGAAGGCTGAACACACCGAGGTCCTTGTCGAACTCGGCCAGCGGAGAGGCGTTTATTCGCGCAAACTCTATCGACCCTGCCTGCACCTGGTGGGCTACGTCGGTCTCCGCGCCGAGCTGGGCGTTGGGGAAGACCTTTATCTTGATCCTCCCGCCAGTGCGCTTCTGCACCAGACTGGCGAATTTCTTGTCCCCGATCACGGTCGGATAGTCCTGCGGCTGATCATCCGCCAGACGGAAGCTGTAGGTCTGCCCTCCTCCACTCTTGCTTTCGCCACCGCTGCCCTGAGCCGAACTTCCACCGCACCCGGCAGCCCCGAGCACCGCCATCCCGGCGACCCCGACTCCACCGAGCTTCAGAAAATCACCCCGGCTCAGCCGACCGCCAGAACCATCCTGGGTGACCTTGCGCTCCTTCTCGCTCAACTCTCCTCCTTTCCTCTACCCGTACAAATAACGCACACTTAGTACACTAATTGTTTCGACGTTTTTCCAGCGGGCCTCTCACCTCCTCTACAGTCCCATGAGCCTCGGTATGGTCATCACGAAAGCGGGGACGAAGGTGATCAGGAAGAGCACCACCAGCAGGGGCACGTAGAACGGCAGCATGCTGACGGAGAGCTTCTCCATGGAGATCTTTCCGATGGCGGTACCCACGAAGAGGACGCTTCCCACCGGGGGGGTGATGAGCCCGATGGCCAGGTTGAAGATCAACATTACGCCGAAGTGGACCGGGCTCATACCGACCTGTGTGACCACGGGCAGGAGTATGGGCGTCATTATCAGGATCAGGGGGGCCATGTCCATGAACGTACCGAGGAACAGGAGCAGGACGTTGACCATGAACAAGACGACGTACTTGTTGGTTGAGATACTCAGCAGGGCATGACTCATGGCGGATGGGATACCCAGCAGGGTGAGCAGGAACCCGAAAGCGGAAGCGGCGGAGATGAGGAAGAAGACGATGGAGACGGTGCGTATGGTTCTCTGCAGGATGGGCACCATCCTGCGCAGCGGGATCTCGCGGTAGACGAAGAAGGTGACCACGAAAGCGTAGGCCGTAGCGATGGCTGCAGACTCAGTAGCGGTGAACACGCCGGAGAGGATGCCGCCGAGGATTATCACCGGGGTGAGCAACCCCAGGAACCCCTCCCACACTATCTTCGGCACCTCCCTGAGGGGGACGGGCGCCTCTTTGGGATAGCCGCGTCTCACCGCGATGACGTAGCTCAGCACCATCACCGCCAGCCCGAGCAGTATGCCTGGGATGATGCCACCGGCGAAGAGGGCTCCGATGGAGACCCCTCCTGCGGCCAGCGAGTAGATGATCATGTTCTGGCTCGGCGGGATGATAACCCCCTGGGCGGCGGAGGCCATGGTCACCGAGGTGGCGTAATCATTGTCGTAACCTTTCTTGCGCATCATCGGGATCATCACGGAGCCTATGGCCGAGGCGTCGGCCACGGAAGACCCGGAGATACCTCCGAAGAACATGCTCGCCACCACGTCCACCATCGCGAGGCCACCCCTGAGCCACCCCACGACCAGGTTCGAGAGGGCGATGAGTCGTCTGGAGATGCCTCCCTCCGCCATGATCTCTCCTGCGAGGATGAAGAACGGGATGGCTATGAGGGGGAAGGAATTCAGCCCGTCCACCATCTTCTGTCCGATCGTGGTAGGGGATATGTCGAGCACGTACCCCGCCACTATGGAGGTGAACGCCATACACAGCGCCACCGGCACGCTCAGCAGCAGGAGGAGGACGAAGCCTCCGAGCAGTATCAACGTGGCCAACGTCTCCGGGCTCATACCAGGCTCCTAATCGACATCCAGCTCGTCGTCCGCAAGACGCTCATCCCGCTCCGTCCGCACCCCCGCCAGCTGGAGCAGGCTGTAGACACAGATCGCGGCCCCGGCCAGCGGCATGCAGGCGTAGAAGACGCCGGAAGGAAGGCCCGTACCGGGCAGCGTCGAGAGGTTAGCCAGGATGGTGAAGTTCCAGCCCTCCACCAGCAGGTACAGCCCGAACAGGAACGCAAGCACCAGGATGGCCAGCCGCACCGCCCACTGGACGGGGGGCGGGAACCTGCGGACTATGATCCGCACCGCGACGTGCAGCCCCTCGCGAAAACCCAGGGCTATGCCTATGAAGGCCACCCAGATCATGAGGATCATCGAGACTTCCTGCGACCAGTTCGGCGTGTAGTCCAGCACGTACCTGGAAAAAACCTGCCAGAAGACGATGATAGACATCGCGGCGAGGAAGACCAGCCCTACGTACTCGAAGGCCAGGTCCACCCCGCGGGCGAATCTCCTCAAGTTCCTCATCGCGTTCATCCCTCGTTCTCTCTCCCTCGTCCCACACCCACTTCGAGCACCTCGCCGTTCATGCACGCTCCCCCATCCGAGCAAAGGAAGGCCACGACGTCCCCGGCACGGGCTCCGTCGGAGGGCGAACACAAGACGGCGTTGACGCGCCCCCTGGCCTCCAGGGAGAGCTCTGCGACGATCTTCTCCATCCCGGCCCGGACCGCGGCGCGCTCCACCTTCTCGGAGGAGGAGTTCTCTCGATCGAGCCCGGCGGCAAAGAGCAGGCATTCGGCACCTCCTCCCTTCCTCACCAGGCTCCGTCCGAAATCCAGAGCCTCGCCGAGGGCTCTCCCCATCCCGGAGCCGGCATCGAAGGCGTAGACCACTATATCGGGGTCTCTCCCTGGCCCGCGGTGCACGTCGGCCCCACCTTCTTCCCTGGCCCCCCTCAGCACGCAAGCTCCGACGACTTCCCGCCCGAGCCGCTCCAGAGGACCGAAACCAGCGACGGTCTTACCGGCGAGCGGGTCCCCTTTGGAGGATGTCCACCCTTCCCCGTCCCTCGTCCCCACATCCCGATGAGCCTTGCCTCCAACACGCTTCGTGCCCACGGTCGACCCCCTCACGACGAGTCTCGGTCTGATCACCCGTCGCTGGGGTGGGAGTTCACGGCCGTCTATGAGGTCCAGGAGGAGCTCGGTCGCCAGGTAACCGAAGTCGTAGTAGGAGGTACGCACCGTCGTCAGCCCCGGCTGGAGCAGAGCAGCCGGAGGGATGTCATCGTAACCCACGAAGGCAACATCCTCCGGGATCTCCATACCGAGATCCCGCGCGGCCTCGTACCCGCCGATAGCCATGGTGTCGCTCGCGACGAACACGGCCTCCGGAGGTTCCTCAAGCTCGAGTAGAGACCTTACAGCTCTGTAGCCCATCTCCCGCGTAAAGTACGGCTCGTGCCTCACGAGACCATCGTCGTAGCCTACGCCGTACTCCCTGAGCGCCTCCCGGTAGCCTCTGAGGCGATCACGGCCGACCATGATCTCTGGCTTGGCGCAGACGAAACCAATACGCCGGTACCCGAGCTCCAACAGGTGGGAGGTGGCCAGTCGGGCACCGGTGACGTCGTCGCTGTTCACGTAGTTCATCTTGCGTCCCGGAATGTGCCTCTTTATGACCACATAGGGCATCCCGGCCCGCTCCAGGATGTCCAGGTGCTCCTCGCGTATGTCGTTGGCCACCCGCAACAACACGCCGTCGGCGGACCGGTCCTCGACCAGGCTGCGGAGGTAGGCGGGTGACTCATCATCCTCGATGCCGGTCATGCTCAAGATAGCGTCGTGTTGCCAGGCGTACTCGCCGACACCCGCGATAAGCTCCCCCATCACGCTCGAGATCTGCCGCCAGGCGTCCCCGACATAGTCGATGCTGACGAACGCCACCCGGGCTCTGCGCACCCGGGGAGCGACCATGGTCCCCACCCCCGCCTTCCGCTGGACCACACCCTCGTTGACCAGCTCCAGAAAGGCTCTGCGAGCGGTCGTCACGCTCACCCCGTACTCTTCGCAGAGCTGGTTTTCGGAAGGCAGCAAGCTCCCCGGCGGGAACTCTCCCCGGCGGATACGCGCCAGGAGATCCTGCCGTACCTGCTGGTACATGGGACCGCCGGTGCGCCGTCCCGCAAGCCTGCCCCTGCCATCCACCGGTCCAGCCTCCTTCCTCGTCCGTCACCGGTCGCATCCAACTCCCCCTAGACGGAGAATACCTTCCGCCGGTAACGCTTACCGTCGATGGTCACGTTACGCAGTGTCACCTGAGCGTTCTCGATGTCGTAGGGTTCCTTGGCGTTCTCGAAGACACAATTCTCGAGGGTTACGTTCTCGATCGGGTCGTCGCCGTAGCCGACAAGGTCGAGCGCGTAGTCCCCGCTCTCGTGTGCCGTCACGTTGCGCACGTCGATGTCATGCACCGTCGGATCGTAGGATCCACCCGCCCCCTCTCCGTAGAAGAAGTCGATCTTGAACACGGAATCGGAGACCTGCCCAACGGTACAGTTCTTCATGTTGACGTTCTCTATAAATCCCCCGCGCACCGAGTTGGTCTTCATGCGCAGGGCGATCTGCAGGTTGGGACTGCTCAGACGGTTGTTCCTGGCGAAGACGCTGCGCACACCACCGGTCATCTCACTGCCGATGGTCACCCCACCGTGCCCGTCTCTCATGTGGCAGTGCTGGATCACCACGTTCTGGCACGGGACGTTCACCCGGCGTCCATCGGCGTTCCTCCCCGCCTTTATGGCGATGCAGTCGTCCCCGGTGTCGAACACACAACCGTCGATCAACACGTAGTCACACGACTCCGGGTCGCATCCATCGTTGTTGGGACCGTGGCTGTCGACCCTGATCCTCCGCACCGTGACGTTGCTGGATAGTACGGGGTGCACTTCCCACATCGGGGAGCGTAGTATCTTCACACCTTCTATCAGAACGTTCCGGCACCGATAGGGCTGGATGAAGTTAGGCCGCAGGTAGTGCCCGGACCCGAAGACCCGCTGGCGAACCGGCACCCCCTCATCGGCCATCCGCTGCAGTAAATCCCAGTCCGCTTCCTGATTCGGCTCCCCAGGTTTCCAGCCGTACTCCGTCTTCCCCTTCCACGGCCACCAGTGCTCATCGTCCGCCTGCCCGTCGAGCACCCCCGAACCAGTCACAGCCACGTTCTCCTGCTCGAAGGCATAGATGAAAGGAGAGTAGTTCATCAACTCGATTCCCTGCCAGCGCGTGTAGACCACCGGCAGGTAGTCGCCCGGATCCTGGCTGAACTTGACCGTCGCATCCCTGGTCACATGCAAATTGACGTTGCTCTTGAGATGGATGGCCCCGGTCAGAAACGACCCCGCCGGAACGATGACCCGCCCTCCCCCAGCACTGCTGCAATCGTCTATGGCCGCCCTGAAAGCTTCCGTGCAATCGGTCTTCCCATCGCCGACCGCCCCGTAGTCGGTGATAACGAAGTCCCGGTTCGGAAACCTCGGCGGTCCGACCCTTCCGAGTATCCGCCCGGCCTCCGACCACCGACCAGAACCGGCCCCTCGCGCCAGAGCCAGCCCAGGCACCCCAAAAGATGCCAGGAAAGCCCCTCCAACGGTGCCCCCACCATACCTCAGAAACTCGCCGCGGCTGACCCGCCTCACGCAACCTCCTTCCTCTTCCCCACAAATTATTGTACTTAGTACACTAATATAGTGTGGTGCAAGCACCCTGTCAACATCACCGGGTGATCTCTTCGGAGGTTGGAGTAGGAGACAGAGCCGGGAGGGGGTCCACGGCCCTCCCGGCGTTCCGTCGAAGGAGGACTATACCTCGGTCATCCTGCGGGCGTCGAGGAGCTCGGCGAGCTTCTCTTCGGAGAGGTCGGTCTTCTCGCGGGCGAGCTCGCGGATGGTCTTTCCGGTCCTGTACGCTTCCTTGGCGATCTCGGCGGCCTTGTCGTAGCCGATCTCGGGGGCGAGGGCGGTGGCGAGCATGAGCCCTTTCTCGACGAGCTCGGGGCCGCGCTCGGTCGCCTTTATGCCGGTCACGCAGCGGGTGGTGAGGTTCGCTGAGGCGTTGGCGAGCAGCGTGATCTCCTCGAGGAGGTTGTGGGCGATGACCGGCAGCATGACGTTGAGCTCGAAGTTGCCGCTCTGTCCGGCGAGGGCTATCGTGGCGTCGTCGCCGTAGACCTGCGCGCAGACCATCGTCACGCTCTCGGCGATCACCGGGTTGACCTTGCCCGGCATGATCGAGGAGCCCGGCTGCAGCTCCGGGAGCGCTATCTCGGCGAAGCCCGCCCGCGGACCGCATCCCATCCAGCGGATGTCGTTCGAGATCTTCATGAGGGAGGCCGCGACCGTCTTCATCGCCCCGCTCGCGAACACCGCCGCGTCCATCGCGCTCTGCGCCTGGAAGTGGTTCCCGGTCTCCCGGATCTCGATCCCGAAGCGCCGGCTGAGCCGCTCGCAGACCCTGCTCGCGAACTCGGGGTGGGTGTTGACGCCGGTCCCGACGGCGGTCCCGCCGAGGGCGACCTCCGAGAGACCTTCGGCGGCCTTCCTCACTCGTTCGATGCCGCGCTCTATCTGCCCGGCGTAGCCCTGGAACTCCTGGCCGAGCCGGATCGGGGTGGCATCCTGCAGGTGGGTACGTCCGGTCTTCACCACGTCGTCGAACTCGCGCGCTTTCTCCTCCAGCGCACGCTGCAGCCCCTCGAGCGCCGGGATGAGATCCTCGTTCACGGCCAGGAGGGCGGAGAGGTGGATCGCGGTGGGGATCACGTCGTTGGAGGACTGGCCCTTGTTGACGTGGTCGTTGGGGTGCACCGGGTCCTTCGAGCCGCGTTCGCCGCCGAGGATCTCTATCGCGCGGTTGGAGATGACCTCGTTGGCGTTCATGTTGGTCGAGGTGCCGCTGCCGGTCTGGAAGACGTCCAGGACGAACTGGTCGTCGAGCTTGCCCTCGACGACCTCTTCCGCCGCGGCGACTATCGCGTCTTTGATCCTGCCGTCGAGCAGCCCGAGCTCGTGGTTGACGTTAGCCGCCTCGAGTTTTATCGCGCCGAGGGCCTGGATGAAACGTCGCGGGAACCGCAGGTCGCTTATCGGGAAGTTCTCCTTCGCCCGCTGGGTCTGCGCGCCGTAGAGCGCGTCCTCCGGGACCTTCACCTCGCCCATCGAGTCCCGCTCGATCCTGAATCCCCTCTCCTGATCCGACATACATCCCTCCTAATTGAAGAGCGGAGCCTGTTGACCTCTACGTCATATAATTGCGCTGGGCAACCGCATCGCATTATATTAGGGAGGTGAGCCCTTTGGATTCCCTCAAGCACGCGCTCAAAGAGTGGGCGGTGGCCATAGAAGCGCTCGAACGGGGCCGCACGGCGCTCCTGATACGCAAGGGCGGCATCCGGGAGAAGTCCTTCGCCGTCCCCGAAGCGCGCTTTTTGCTCTACAAGAGCTACGAGCACCAGCGACCTGATCTTCTCAAACCCGCCTACCGCGACCTGTTGCGGGACATCCCCTCCCGACGCGACGACAAGCCGATCGTCCTCACCTCCCTCGCCGAGGTCGTCGGGGCGTACGAGATCTCCGAACCCGAAGCGCTCGCCGCGCTGGAGCCCCACCACATGTGGAGCCGGGAGTACGCGGAGAAACGTTTCAGGTGGCGCCCGAAGAAGCCGCTCACCGTGCTGGTCCTGCGCACCCACCTGCTCCCCGAGCCGGTGGAGCTCCCCTACAGCGAATCCTACGGCGGATGCAAGAGCTGGGTGGAGCTGGAGAGTCAGGTCCTGATCGAAGGAGCCACACCCGCCCTCGGCGAGCGTGACTTCGAGGAGCTCGCGGCGCCGGCGCTCGAGGTCCTGCAAGATCTCGAGCCCGCGTCCGTGGGCACCTCGTAGAGGAAGGAGATTAGCATGGGCTCGGGCGCAACGCTCCCGGTGATACTCCTCCTCGTAATCCTGATCGTGAGCTGGCAGCTCGTCTACACGGCGAACAAAGATTTGGTACGCACGAAAGCCTGGGGTTATTTCGGGAGGAGGCTGCTCCCCTACGCGATCCTGGTCCTCATGGCGCTGAGCCTCTTCTTCATCCGCTCCGTGCAGCAGGAGTGGGCGCTCATGACGTGGGCCGGCGTCTTCGCCGTCGCGGTCATAGCGTCGAACATATTCTCCTCGCCGGCCGCCGAGAGGCGTGCGAACCGGGCTTTCCGGCGCAAGGACTACGAAGACGCCGCCGAGCAGTACCGGCTCCTGGTCCAGAGTGCCCCCCTCGCCCGCCACTACACCTTCCTCTCCGCCGCCCTCGCGGCGACCGAACGCTACGAGGAGGCGGCCGAGGCGGCCACCGAGGCGATAAGGCGCGACCCCGAGTACGGGCTAGCCTACTACAACCGGGCGATGGTCGAGCGCCGGCTCGGGCACAAGGGCCGCGCGATAAAGGACCTCCGCCGCTCGCTGGAGGCCGACCTTCCCCGCCGCTTCAAGGGAAACGTGCACGCGGCCCTGGAGGAGATGACCTCTTGAGCTTCCTCTACCCGGCGCTCGGCGGGCTGGTCATCCTGTTTTTCCTCGCCCTCGTCGCGGCCCGCCAGTCCCGGGACCTGCTGCGCGCCCGGGCCTACATGGACTTCGTCTGGAGGCTCATCCCATTCTGCACCACGGGCGTGCTCCTCGTCCTCTTGCCCTTCGTGATGCAGCAGGCCATCCCCGGCACCAACTACATGCAGGTGCTCGCCATCTACCTGGTGGGATCCGTCGTGATCATCGCACTGATGGCGCTCGGGGTCTCTCCGGCGGAACGCCGGGCGGCCCGGGCTTTCCGCCGGGAGGAGTACGAGAAGGCGGCCTCGATCTACGAGCAGCTGCTCAAGGAAAGGCCCCTGCCCCGCTACTACTCGGCGCTCGCCGCCTGCCTGGACGCCGCCGGAAACCACCACGCCGCCCTGGACGCCGCGGACCGGGCGGTGAAGCTCGACCCGAAGCTCGGGATCGCCTACTACAACCGGGCCTCGGCGCACGCTGCGCTCGGCGAGAGAGACCTCGCTATAAGCGACCTGCGTGCCGTCTTCCACGCCGACTCGGACCGCCGCCTGCGCCGCGCCGCCGAACGCGCCCTGAAGGGCCTGGAAGGGAGGTAGGCCCGGACGGCTCAGGCTCCCTTCTCCACCGCAGCCCGCGGGGAGAAGGTGAACGCCGCCCAGTGGATGAGGAGGCTGTAGAGGTAGAGGCCCATCGCGAGCGCGGCCGCGACCGTGCCCTTCCCGGCCCAGAGCAGCGGCCACTCGGGCGGGATGTACTGCAACGCCAGCAGAAGCAGCGCCGGAGCGTAGCGCCGGCGGGCGAGGAGCACCAGGATGCCCGGGGTGAGGAGCATCAGGTAGTTGTTCCAGGAGATCGGGGAGAGGAGCAGCGAGGCTGCGACCATGGCCCACAAACCCGCCTCCGAGCCCTTCCACACCCGGTAGCAGGTGTACAGGAGCAGCAGGATCGCGACGGCGTACGCCACGTAGATCATCACCGGCGCTTCGGCGAGCGCGCGGGAGTAGGGATTCCTGGTGAAGAGCCTCGCCGCGGTCCCCGGGAGCGAGGCGTTGTCCCAGTAAGGGTCGACCGAGTTCCCGAACGCCACCCGCAGCCACTCCATGGTGCTCCACGGCCCGAGGGCGAGGGCCGCACCCAGCGTCGCCAGCGCTCCGGCCGCCACCGCCGACCCGAAGGAGACCCACCGGCCGCGCATCACGTACCACAACAACGCCGGCGCGAGCGAGGGCTTCACCGCCACCGCAAGGCCGAGGGCGACGCCGGAGAGGACCCGGCGCCCGCGCCTGTCGGCGACCCAGGAAGCGACGAGCGCGAGGGTGACGACCGCGTATATCTGTCCCAGCGCGAGCGTGGCGAGCAGCGGCGAGGAGAGGAAGAGCGCCCCCGCGGCGAAGGAGGCCCATCCCCCGCCCAGGCGCAGCTCGTGGGCCGTCCAGGCCGTGTAGCAGACGAAGAGAAGCAGCGTCAGCAGGACGAAGATGCGGTAGGCATCGAGCGGCTCGAGCAGGCCGAGCGGGGAGAACACCAGGGTCCAGAACGGTGGGTTCAGGTTCGGGAGGGTGGCGCCCGTGTGGTAGATGTCGCCCCCACCCCACACCGCCTCAGCCGAGAGCCAGAAGGTCTGGAAGTCCACGTGGACCTTCATGGAGGTCGTGGCGATCCGGGAGAGCGTCATCCCCCCGGAGTGCACGTTGACCCACGAGCCGAGCACGAACGCCGCCACAGCGGCGGCGAGCACCAGCGCATCGAGGAGGATTGCGGGTTTCCTCTGGCCCCGGATCATACGGGGCAATCATACGCCACCAGAGAAGCGGCGTTCAGCGAAGCGGAGAGGGGGGGATTCGAACCCCCGGCGCCGGGATAACCGACGCTACGGTTTTCGAGACCGCCGCATTAGTCCGCTCTGCCACCTCTCCGCGGGAGAGTTTAACCTACGTGTCCGCTCCCGTCAGGACCCCTCATCCCGGAGACCACCTCACGCGCCGCGGCGAAGGCGGCGTTGGCGGCGGGCACCCCGCAGTA
Organism: Rubrobacter sp. M3-4; assembly: GCF_059772285.1. Taxonomy (NCBI): domain Bacteria; kingdom Bacillati; phylum Actinomycetota; class Rubrobacteria; order Rubrobacterales; family Rubrobacteraceae; genus Rubrobacter; species Rubrobacter sp. M3-4. The sequence continues at coordinate 12,614 of NZ_JCBAJP010000013.1, read as the reverse complement.
GACGGCGCTCTGCAGCAGGACCTCCTTTATCTCCGCGAGGCTCATCCCGTCCTCGAGCGCGGCCCGGATGTGCATCTTCAGCTCCTCGAGGTGCCCGAGCGCGACGAGCGCGGTGATGGTCATGCACCGGCGGGTCTTGCGGTCGAGGCCGGGGCGGGTCCAGATCCCGCCCCACGCGTAGCGGGTGATGAACTCCTGGAAGTCCGCGGTGAGGTCGTCCGCGCTCGCGAGCGCCCGGTCGACGTGTTCGTCCCCGAGCACCTCCCGGCGTACCCTGAGCCCCTCCTCGTAGTCCCTTCCGCTCACGAGGTGAGGTGCTCCATTATGGCCCGGGTGACCTCCTCGGGATGCTCGATGTTCACCAGGTGCGCGGAATCCTCCACCACGATCATCCGCGCGTCGGGGATGGCGTCCCGGATGGCCTCGCCGTGCTCCGGCGGGGTCGAGGGGTCGTCGGCCGCGGCGATGACGAGCGTCGGAGCCTTTATCCAGCCGAGGCGGCCGCGCAGGTCCATCTCCCGGATCGCCTCGCAGCAGCCCGCGTACCCCTCGGCCGGGGTCTCGCGCAGCATCCGACCGACCCTCTCGACCTTCTCCGGGTGCTCCCGGCGGAAGCGGGGGGTGAACCAGCGCTCGAGCACCATCTCCTCCATCACGGCGACCCCGTGCTCGCGGGCCGTCTTGGCCCGCTCGGTCCAGCTCTCCTTCGGCCCGAGGAGCGCCGAGGTGCAGCAGAGCACGAGCCGCTCGACGCGCCCGGGGACCTCGCTCGCTACCCACATCCCGACCATACCCCCGATCGAGAGCCCGCAGAAGGAGAACCGGTCGATCCCGAGCCGGTCCAGAAGTGCGAGCACGTCCCCGCCCAGATCGTCGATCGTGTACGGTCCCGGCGGGACCGGGGAGCCGTCGTGCCCCCGGTAGTCGTAGCGCACGAGGCGGAAGCGCTCCCGCAGCACCTCCGCCTGATCGTCCCACATCTCGAGCGTCGTGCCCAGGGAATTGGACAGCACCAGTACCGGCGCGTCCTCGGGACCCTCCAGCTCGTAATGCACCTCCACGCTCAACCCTGCACCTCCTTGCGGTATAGCTCCAGAGCCCGGTCCACGAAAGCCCCCGCAGACCCGAGATACCCCGCCGGGTCGAGAGCCCGATCGAGCTCCTCCCCGGAGAGCGTCCCGGCGATGGCCTCCTCGGCGAGAAGCTCCTCCCGGAAGGCCCCGCCCCCAGAGGCGGTCCGGCGCGCCGCCCGCTCGACGGCCTCGTGCGCCGCGAGCCGCCCGATGCGCCCCGCGGCCGCCGTGACGACCCGTTCGGCGAGGATGAGACCCTCGGTCGCGCCCAGGTTCTGCCGCATCCTCTCCGGATGGACCTCGAGCCCCTCCACCACCTCGCGCACCGCGCACACGGCCCCGCCGGCGTGGGCGAGCGCCCCGCCGAGCGCCTCCCACTCGGCGTGCCAGGAACCGAAGGCCGGCCGCTCGTGCTCGGTCGCCATCGCCTCCTGCAGGGTACTACAGAAGACCCGCACCCGGCGGCAGCTCGCCGCGGCGGTCACGCAGAGGATGGGGTTGCGCTTGTGCGGGAGCGTAGAGGAGCCCCCGCGCCCCTCTCCGGCGGGCTCGGCGACCTCCCCCACCTCGGTCTGCGCCATGAGGATGATATCTCGGGAGATCTTCTCCAGCGCGCCCGCGAGCAGGGAGAGCGCCCCGCCGGCGCGGGCGATGCGCGAGCGCTCGGCGTGCCAGGGGAGCGCGGGCTCCGCAAGGTCGAGCAGCCGGGCGAAGTTCTCGAGCACCACGACCCCCGCCTCCCCGAGCGAGGCGAGCGTCCCGGCCGCACCCCCGAGCTGAGCCGCGAGCCCGGTGCGGCGCACCTCCAGCAGAGCCCGGCGCGCCTCGAGCACCCCGGCGAGCCAGCCGGCGGCCTTGAGCCCGAAGGTCGTAGGGAGGGCCTGCTGCAGGAGCGTCCTCGCGGGCATGAGGGTCTCCCGGTGCTCCCCGGCGAGCCGGGCGCACGCTGCGCAGACGGCGTCCACCTCGGGCAGGAGCATGTCGAGGGTGTGCCGGAGGAGGAGCATCGCCGCCGTGTCGGTGATGTCCTGGCTCGTCGCACCCCGGTGGACGTGGCGGGCGGCCTCCTCCGAGACCCCGGAGACCCTCGCGGTGAGCTCCTTCACCAGAGCCGGCACGGGGTTCCCGGCGGCAGCGGCCCTCTCCCCGATCACCCGCGGGTCGTAGAGCTCGGCCCGGCAGCAGGCGGCTATGGCCCCGGCGTCCCGTTCGCCGATGAGCCCGGCCTCCGCCTCGGCGCGGGCGAGGGCCGCCTCCGCGTCGAGCATCGCCTGCAGCCACGCCCGGTCGGAGACGGCCTCGCGGAAGCGCTCGGGGACGAAGATGGGCCCGAAGAGCTCCCCGCTCATTCGGAGAGCTTGAAGAAGGCCGTCTGCCCCTCGCCCTGCAGGCGGATGTCGAAGCGGTAGCGGTTCTCGCCCTCTTTGCGGGCGATGAGGGTCTCTCGCAACCTCTCGTCCGCTATCGAGCGGAGCACGGGGTCTCCGGCGTTCGCCTCCGCCTCGTCCTCGAAGTAGATGCGGGTTATGAGCTGCTTCAGGAGCCCCCGGGCGAAGACGGCGACCATGATGTGCGGCGCCTGGGTCGTCCCTTCGGGACCGGGCACGGGTCCGGGCTTGAGGGTGACGAAGGAGAAGCGCCCCCCGTCCACGGTACCACTCCTGCCGAAGCCGTGGAAGCCCTCCTCCAGAGGAAGATCCTCCCGGTCATCGGCCGGGTGGTCGTAGCGGCCGGAGGGTGCGGCCTGCCAGATCTCGACGAGCCCGTCCGTCACGGGGTCGCCCGCGCCGTCGTAGAGGGTGCCCTCGATCCTTATGGCCTGCGGATGATCCGGGGAGACGAGCTCCGACCAGTCCTCGCGCAGAAGCCCCAGGCTCAGGTAGGGGCCGACCGTCTGCGAGGGGGTGAGACGCAGCTCTTGCACCTTCTCCTCCGTCATGCGTGCGGCCTCTCGAACGGGGTGGCGTAGCGGCCCTCGAGCACGATGTCGAAGCGGAAGCCGAGCGCCTCCTCCGGGATGGTCGCGTCGAGGTCGAAGGTCGAGATCATGCGCTCCCGCGCCTTCTCGTCGCGCACGGAGTTGAAGATCGGGTCCTGGTAGAAGAGCGGATCCCCGGGGAAGTACATCTGGGTCACGAGCCGGCTCCTGAACGCCCGCCCGAACAGCGAGAAGTGGATGTGCGCCGGGCGCCAGGCGTTGTAGTGGTTCTGCCAGGGGTAGGCCCCGGGCTTTATGGTGACGAAGCGGTAGTAGCCGTCATCGTCGGTCAGGGTCCTTCCCGCCCCGCTGAAGTTCGGGTCTATCGGAGCCGGGTGCTGGTCGACTTTGTGCCGGTAGCGCCCGGCGGCGTTGGCCTGCCAGATCTCGACGAGGGTGTTCCTGACCGGGCGCCCGTCGCCGTCGAGGACCCGGCCGTGTACGATGATCTTCTGCCCCTGCGGCTCGCCCTCGTGCTGGCGGGTGAGGTCGTTGTCGAGCTCGCCCGGCCTGTGGTGCCCGTAGACCGGACCGGTGACGTCCGAGAGGGTCTTGGGCAGGATGATCAGGGGCTCCTTCGGCGCCCGGAGCCGCGTCCCGACGTAGTCGGGGTAGAGGTATGGCGGCTGCTCGATCTCGTCCTCCTGCGGGACGAGGATCTTGCTCCGGTTCTCCGCTGGTTTGTGTTGCACCTTCCTTCCGGCCTCCTCTCTAGTCCACCTTCTCGAGGACCATGGCGATACCCTGGCCCACCCCGATGCACATCGTCGCGAGCCCCAGCGTCGCGTCCTCCCTGCGCCGCATCTCGTGCACGAGCGTGGTGAGGAGGCGCGCCCCGGAGCATCCCAAAGGGTGTCCGAGCGCGATCGCGCCGCCGTTGGGGTTGAGCCTCTCGTCCTCGGGGTCCATCCCCCACTCGTAGAGCACGGCGAGGACCTGCGCCGCGAACGCTTCGTTCAGCTCGACGAGGTCGATGTCGGCCAGCGTTATGCCCGCCCGCTCGAGCGCCTTCCGCGTCGCGGGAACGGGCCCTATGCCCATCACCCGCGGCGGCACCCCGGCGACGCCTATGCTCCTTATCCTCGCCAGGGGCTCGAGGCCGTGGGCCTTCGCGTACTCCTTCGAGACGACGAGCACCGCCGCCGCCCCGTCGTTGAGGGGCGAGGAGTTCCCGGCGGTGACCGTCCCTCCCGGCTTGAAGACGGGCTTCAGTCTGGCGAGCTTCTCCAGGGAGGTGTCGCGCCTCGGGCCCTCGTCGGCCTCGACGAGACGCTCCTCTTTTCTGGTCTTCACCGTGACGGGGACTATCTCCTCGCGCAGCCGCTTTTCGTCCTGGGCGGCGATGGCCTTCCTGTGGCTGCCGAGGGCGAAGCGGTCCTGCCTCTCGCGCGAGATCTCGTACTTCCCGGCGAGGTCCTCGACGAGGTTCTCGGCGGTCATCCCCAGAGAGTCGGTGTGGCCCCACTCCTCCATCTTCGGGTTGGTGAGCCGCCAGCCCAGAGTCGTGTCGTACAGCGTGGTGTGCCCGGTGGGGTACGCCCTCTCGGGCTTCGGCATCACCCACGGCGCGCGGCTCATCGACTCGACCCCGCCGCCGACGTAGACGTCGGCCTCGCCGAGCATGACGGCGCGGGCGGCCTGCGCCACGGCCTCGAGCCCGGAGCCGCACAGTCTGTTCACCGTGGCCCCCGCCACCTCCAGGGGAAAGCCCGCCAGGATCAGGCTCATCCTCGCGACGTTGCGGTTGTCCTCCCCGGCCTGGTTGGCGCACCCGAAGTAGACGTCCTCGACCTCGGAGGGTGGGACGCCGGTGCGCCGCATGAGCTCGGAGAGGGCTATGGCCCCGAGGTCGTCGGGGCGTACCGGGGAGAGGGCCCCGCCGTGCCTGCCGACGGGCGTCCTCACCGCCCCGACGATCCAGGCTTCGTTTGCTCCTCCGTATGCCATCCGCTACAGGCTCCTCTCTCTCATCCCGCTCCTTCTTTCCTCGCCGCCTCGGTCTTCCTCCTGAGCTCGCGCAGGACCCCAAGCTCCTCTTCGGTGGGGGGAGAGGTGGTCTTCAGGTCGTCGGAGACGGCGAGATCCCAGCCGGTCTGCTCTCTCACCTGATCGACCTCCACCCCGGGGTGGACGGCGACGAGCTCGAGCTCTCTGCTCTCCTCCCGGGGCCTCAGGATGCCGAGGTCGGTTATGACCATGGTGGGGCCCGCCCCGGTGTAGCCGAGCCCTTCTCTGGACTTCCCGCCCTTGTAGTGCCCGACGGAGGTGAGGAAGTCCAGGTTCTCGACGAAGGCGCGCCTCTTGTGCCTCAGGATTATGATCACCTCTTTCGCCGAGGCGGCTATCTCGGGTGCGCCCCCGGCCCCGGGCAGCCTCACTTTGGGCTTCTGGTAGTCGCCTATGACGGTGGTGTTTATGTTGGCGTAGCGGTCTATCTGGGCCGCGCCCAGGAACCCCACGTCTATGCGACCGCCCTGCAGCCAGTAGTTGAAGATCTCCGGCACCGTGACCACCGAGTCCGCGTGCTCGGCGAGTTCCCCGTCTCCTATGCTGAGCGGCAACACCTCGGGTTTTGCCCCTATGGTCCCGGACTCGTAGATGAGCATGCAGTTGGGGGCGTGGGTCTTCCTGGCCAGGTTCGCGGCCTCGGAGGGCAGCCCTATCCCGACGAAGCACAGCACCCCATCTCTGAGCTCCCTCGCGGCGGCGATGGACATCATCTCGTCCGCCGCGTAGTCCATCCGGGAGGACTTTTCTTCCTGATGGCTTCTCATCGGGAGACGATCCCCTCCTTTTCTATGCTCTTCAGGTGGGAGGCGTAGTCTTCGACCCCCATCACGTGGCGTTCCATCCACTCCATGAAGGTCTCCCTGTCACGGCTTATCCCGTCCCACGCCTCGTAGAAGGTGTTGTCGCGGTCGTAGTAGCCGTGGGCGTAGGATGGGTAGGCCCCCCTCGGGACCACGCACACCGCGTCTACGGCAACGTGCGGGATCACCGTCTGGAAGTGATGCGGCTCTATCTCATCGACGACCTCCTCCACCGTGACGATCACACTCTCCGCCGAGAGCGCGGCCTCCTTCTGGATGCCGACTATCCCCCAGAGGGCCACGTTGCCCTTTCTATCCGACTGCTGGGCGTGGATCACCGCGACGTCCGGGTTTATGGCCGGCACCGCCACGAGCTCTTCCCCGGTGAACGGACACTTTATGGGGGCTATCGTCTCGGTGACCCGGGAGAGGTCCGTACCCTTGTAGCCCCGCAGAACGGCGAAGGGAAGGCGGGAGGCGCCGGCCACGTAGCGGTTCGCCATCCCCGCGTGGGAGTGCTCCTCTATCTCCAGGGGGCGGGGCCAGCCGTTCTCCACCGCGTCCCGGAAGCGGTGCAGCGAGCCCACCCCGGGGTTGCCGCCCCAGCTGAAGACGAGCTTCCTCGCACATCCCATCCCGATCATCTGGTCGTAAACGAGGTCCGGGGTCATCCTGATCAGGGTGAGGTCTATCTTCCCCTGGCGGATGATCTCGTGGGCGGCGGCGAAGGGGATCAGGTGCGTGAACCCCTCCAGCGCGACCGAGTCCCCGTCCGAGATCAGGGACGAGACCGCTTCTTTGAGGTCCATGATCTTCTCCGATGCACCAGCCATCTACATCCCTTCCCCGCAGACTTCTGCACCGGTCAAATCTCCACCTCCGGGAATCGGAATCCAACCTCTCGAGCCTATTCTGTCATGCCCACAGGAGAGTACAAACACCGACGAGCGGGGACGCGTATGCCGGCAGCCTCCCATTATCAGCCCACCGCTGCTTCGATCTCCTGCAGTATCTCCCGGGTCGAGGCCACCCGGCCGAACACGCGCGAGATGCTCTCGAGCGTCGCGGCGTGCGAGGGCTCGTCCAGCCCGCCGTTGGCGTCGCTCGCGAAGACGACCGGGATACCCGAGCCGCGCGCAGCCTCTAAGAGCCAGCAGATGTTCGGCAGGCACTTCCCGATCACGAGCAAGGCGGAGCTTCCCGGACGCACGGTCCAGTCTAGCCCCCCGCTCCCGATAGAGCTCTTCACGCCACGGCTCAATGCACAACCTTCCCGGCGGAGACCTCCCGGCGCCCGACCCGCACCGGCGCGGTCTCCTTTATCCCAAAGGCCAGAAGCGCACACACGAAAGAACCACCCGCAGCTATCCACAAAGGAGCGGCTATCCCGAAGTGGTCCGCCGCCACACCGGCCACCGTCGGCGCCACCGTCCCGCCCACGAGCTCGCCTATCAGCTGGGTGAGCCCCACCGCCGTCGCCACGTAGGCCGCGGGCAGCGACTCACCGGGGATTATCGCCATGAAGATGGGGAACGCCCCCTGCCCGAGGGCCGTCAGGAAGCCTATCACCATCATCTTCTCCACCGAGGCGTGTATCAGCGCCAGGCATATGGGCGAGAGCGTGGTTATGAAGGCGAAGGCTATGAGCGTGGGCTTCCGGCCCACCCGGTCGGAGATAGCAGGTCCCACGAAACCCCAGACGAAAGTCCCGAAGCCCACGGCCCCCATGATGAGCCCCATGTCCGTCGGGGAGTAGTGCGCCCCTTCGGTGAGAAACGTCGGCGCGAAGCTGGTGAAGGCGAAAAGCCAGGTCATGAAGAACGCCGAGATGAGAACGCAGAACCACACGTTGCGGTTTCTGAAGACCATCCCGAAGTCGCTCCTTCGGATGCGGCCGTGCTCCTCCACTCCGGCCGTCCTCGCGGGCTCGCGCATGTACTTCAAGAGGACGAAGAACATAACCAGCCCCGGCACCCCGACCAGGTAGAACGCGTAGTGCCAGGAGTAGTGCACGGCGATGGCCGTGACGATTATCGGCGTGAGGGTGGCGCCGATGAGCCCCGTGGAGCTCTGCACGAAGCCCAAATTGAAACCGCGCCTCTCCTCGGAAGAATCCGCCATCACGCTGGCCTGCGCTATCGGCAGCACCGGCCCCTCGGAGACGCCCATGAGCCCTCTCACCACGATCAGCATGATGAAGCTCCTGGCGAGACCCGAGAGGAACGAGAACAGCGAAAACGCCAGCGTGATCGGCAAAAGCACCTTCTTCCTCGAGCCGATGAGATCCGAGAAAGACCCAAAAACGAACCCCGAGATGGCCCAGCAGATCGAGAGGACTGAGACGATGAGGCCTATCTCGGCGTTGTTGAGCTTGAGATCCGGAGCGATGAACGGGAAAAGGTAGACCACGCTCAGACGCTCCATAAAAACGAAACCGAAGACGAAGAACATCATCAAAACTACCGCGTTCTCGTAGCGGAAGAACGTTCTTCTCTGACGGTGCTCCTCCGTCACCGTTCTCCTCTCCTTTCCTGAAGGCGAATGGGACTACCTGCCGCTTCCATGCGGCTCCGAAAGGTACTCCTCCCCACCGAGCACCTCCTCGAACTCCGGGTCGAAGGGCAACCCGGTGTAGTTCTCGGCGAGGCTCTCGGAGGCGGCCCGGGAGCCCGTGACGTAGTCGAGCTCGGCGAGCTGCAGTCTGATCTGGAAGGGATCGTCCCCGGGGAAGCGGTGCAGCATCGAGGTCATCCACCACGAGAAGCGGCTCGCCTTCCATACCCGCCGCAGGCAGACCTCCGAGTAGCGCTCGATGAGCTCCTCGCTGCCGCGGGCGTAGTACTCGCCCAAGGCCCGCGCGAGCACGCGTACGTCGGAGGCGGCCAGGTTCATCCCCTTGGCCCCGGTGGGCGGTACGATGTGCGCGGCGTCTCCGGCGAGAAAGAGCCTGCCGTGGCGCATCGGCTCGGCGACGTAGCTGCGCATCGCCACGACTCCCTTCTCGATGATCGGGCCCTCCACCAGCCGCCAGCCGTCGAGCGCGACCCGCGCCTGCATCTCCTCCCAGATCCTCTCCTCGCTCCACGCATCCGGGTCCTCGTGAGGGTCGCACTGGAAGTACATCCGCTGTATCCGCGGCGAGCGGGTGCTTATGAGCGCGAAGCCGCGCTCGTGGTTGGTGTAGATGAGCTCCTCCGTCGAGGGCGGAGCCTCGACGAGTATCCCGAACCACCCGAAGGGATAGAACCTCTCGTATTCGCGCAGAGCCCCCTCCGGAACCGAACGTCGGCTCACCCCGTGGAAGCCGTCCGCCCCGACCACGAAGTCGCAGACGAGCTCTTCCTGCTCCCCATCCTTCTCGAAGCGGACCTTCGGATTCTCGCTCTCGAGGTCAGAGATCGAGACGGCAGGGGCCTCGAAGTAAACCTCCCCACCCGCCTCGAGCCGGGCTTTTATCAGGTCTTTTACCACCTCGTGCTGGCCGTAGATGGTGATGGATCTCCCGACGAGATCCTCGAAGTCCACCCTCTCCCTGCGGCCTCCGAACTGGAGGTTTATCCCGCGGTGGACGGAACCCTCACGGCGCATGCGTTCTCCGAGGCCGGTCCTCTCCAGAAGGTCCGCCGTCCCCTGCTCGAGCACGCCGGCCCGGATCTCGGTCTCGAGCGTCCTGCGGCTGCGGCGCTCGAGAACCACCGATTCGATCCCCTGCAGGTGCAGGAGGTGCGAGAGCAGAAGCCCCGCCGGTCCTCCACCTACTATGCCTACCTGAGTGCGTATCTTTCTCCCACCTTTCTCTCTTTCTCACCGTATCCGCGTGCCCCCGGCATCCGCAGGTCCACACCCAGCCTCGACCGCAGCACCCATCGCACAACTTCAAAACCGTGGGCGAACCAACCTTACCGAGAGCCAGATTCTGGGAGACATTCTCTCCTCCTTCCGTAGCCCGACAGGGCGCGCGGATCTACTCTGCCCCTTTCGGCATCAGTATCCCTCCGGTCAGGCCATAGCGCAAATACCCATTGGATGGGCAGCATATACTTTTCGGATATACCAACGAACTCAGGTCCGGGGGTCGTATTCCGGGACCTCGGCGGCCTCTTCTGCAGCGTCGTCCCTGCGGGTCCTGCGGGTCTCGCGAACGAACAGCAGCAGGATGAACCCGCAGAAGATGAGCGCGGTGTCCAGGAAGAGGGCGGCGTGCCAGTTGCCCGTGGCGTCGCGGAGTGCGCCGCTGATGGACGGGGAGAGTATGGCGCCCATCTCGCCGATCAGGTTCATCATCCCGAACATCGCGCCGAGGTAGGCCGGGTTCGTCAGGTCGGCGGCGAGCGCCTGGGCCATCGGCTGGAGGGCGTTGAAGAAGAGGCTGGCGAAGAAGATCAGGGCGCCGAGCGCAGCGAGTGCGCCGCCGCCCTTCGCCACGTAGACGGAGAAGGCGAGGGTGAGCACCCCCTGGATGAAGGTGAAGGCGACGAGCATCCCCTTGCGCCCCCACCCCCGCCGCTTGGTGTAGTCGGCGAGCCAGCCTCCGGCCGGGTAGCCGATTATCCCGGCGAGACCGAAGAAGAGCGCGGTCAGCGCGGCCTGCAGGAAAGTGGAGCCGGAGGCCGCCTGCGAGACGATCGATACCGACCAGAAGCTGAAGAACCAGAGGTTCCACAGGATAGGTATGAAGGCGAGGTAGATCAGGAACAGCGAGCGGTCGTAGAGCACGGGGCCTATCCGCCCGCCCAGCCGGACGAAGACCAGAGCCACGAGGGCCAGGGCCACGACCGTTATGATCACGGCCACCCCCCAGTCCGGCAGCCCGGCGCGGATGGCGAAGAAGTAGGTGGCTATTATGATGACGAAGAAGGCTACGGCGTAACCGATCAGAGCCCCGAAAGCAGAGGGGTATGCCGGGGAGAAGCGGTGAGGTTCTCCCTGCCCGCTGAAGAAGCGGTGCATCCCGAGCCCGATGAGGAGCGCGATCACGCCGAGCACGATGAACGGCATCCTCCACGCCCCGCCCGTCCCGAACACCGAAGACCCGAAGCCGAGCAGCGGAGAGACGGTGAGGAATGCAAGGGTTATGCCTATGGAGAGCCCTGTTATCACCACGCCCATGCCGAGGCTGCGTTTCTCGAACGGGGTCTGGGTGGTTATGATGCTGCGGTCGTTGGAGTAGAACATCCCCGTACCGAGCCCGGTGATCGCACGCAGGGCGACGAGCCCGAGTATCGCGGTCGCAAGCCCGCTCAGAACGGTCGCCACGCCGGTCCACACGATGCTTATGACGACCACCGTACGGTGCCCGAACCTGTCGCCGATATACCCGCCGGGAAACTGCATCAGGGCGTACCCGGCGAAGAGCAGGCTTCCGACCAGCCCGCCGAGCGCGTAGGGATTTTGCACCCCCTGGAAGAGCGGAACCTTGTTGTCGATCATGTAGCTCACGACCGGGCCGGTGATCGTGCGGTCGAGCCCACTCGCCACCCACCCGAGCATGAGCCAGACCCAGAGCCCCCGGTACCCGGGGTAGGGTGCGGTTCGTCCTCTGGTCTCCACGAGATCCTCCTTCCTCACCCGGCGTATGCACATCACCTCCGCGGGATGCCGAGCATGCACCGGAGCCTCCCACATCACCCGACGTTCGTATTCTGCGGTACCGACGCACCCAAGGTCCAATACCGGTTCGATGTTACAGATATATCTTTCGGGTATGCCAGAGACGGGACGCCGGAGGAGAGGCCGCTTCAGCTTTGGCCCGGGGGCCGGCCGGGGTTATCCGGAGGTGTTGCCTATGACCTCGAGCATCCCCTGGTGCAGTGGTCCGTTGCTCGCGAGTATCTCCCGGTCCTCCATGTCCGGTGGGTCACCGCGGTAATCCGTCACCCGCCCGCCGGCCTCTTCCAGGATCAGGGCCCCGGCCGCCACGTCCCACGGCCAGACGCCGCGCTCGTAGTAGCCGTCGAGCCGGCCGCAGGCCACGTAGCAGAGGTCTATGGCGGCGGAGCCCAGCCTCCTGATGCTGCGCGTGCGCGAGGCGAAGCGCCCGAAGAGCTCCAGAGCCTCCGGCAGCTCGCTCCTGTCGTAGGGAAAACCGGTGGCCAGGAGGGCGTGGATGAGCTCGCCGGTCTTCGTGGGCGTGATGGGTTCGCCGTTGAGGAAGGCTCCTTCGCCACGCCGGGCGGTGAACAGCTCGTCCCTCATCGGATCGTAGACGACGCCGAGGACGAGGTCGTCTTCCCTCTGCAGAGCGATGGAGACGGCGAAGATGGGCAGGGCGTGGGCGAAGTTTATCGTCCCGTCGAGAGGATCGACGATCCAGCGCGCCTCATCCTCCCCGGCCGTCTGGCCGCTCTCCTCGGCCAGCATGCCGTAGGCAGGGAAAGCGCCGAGAAGGGCCTCCTTGATCAGACGCTCCGACTCCTCGTCGGTCTCCGTGACCAGATCCACCTCACCCTTGTACCGGACTTTCCCTCCCCTACCGAAGCCGGCGCGCAGCACCTCTCCCGCCGCCCTCGCCGTCTCGATTGACGCCTCGAGCTCGTCAGCCAACCGGTTCTCCTTCCGTTCCGCCGGACGATCTGCCACCAGAATGGTAGGAGCGTCAGGGAAGAGAGGCAACCAGGCAGACGGCAGGCTGCGCACGTCGGGATGCCGGAGCCTCCGCGAAGATACGTCCGCTGCCGCTCTGATTTCGTTTTTCTTATCTGCGGTAGGCGGTGCGGGCGTACTCGACCAGGGGAGCGGGCTGCACGGTGGCCC
>NZ_JCBAJP010000012.1:0-101458 GCF_059772285.1 Rubrobacter sp. M3-4 | reverse complement strand
CGGACCTCGCCGTGCAGGCCGCCTCGTTCGCCTCCGACGCCGGGGAGTACCGCCTCGCGGCGCGCTACTACCGCCAGGCGATCGCGCTCGACCCGGAGGACTACGCCCCGTACATGTTCCTCGCCACCTACCACGAGAGGAGGGGCGAGTGGAAGGCCGCCGCGCGCTACTACCGCGAGGCGCTCGCGCGCAACCCGCTAGATGCGCGGTTGAAGGCGGCGGTCGAAAAGTCCAAGAATTGGCCAGGTGGCCATTGAGCGCGCGGGCGTCGACCGCGTAACATCCGTCGGGAGGGAACTTCGTGAGCGACTACCCCGAGAAGAGAGGCGTACAGGACCCGCGCATGAACGGCGCCGGGGGGATCCCCCCGGGCTACGCGTACGCCGTCCAGCAGGAAGAAGAGGAAGAGCTCCTCGACCTGCGCGACGTGGTGCGGGTGCTGCGGCGGCGGGCGCTCGCGATCGTCCTCGTCGCGGTCGTGTGTACCGCCGGTGCGCTCGGGTTCAGCTACCTCAAGACCCCGCTGTACGAGGGGACCATCCAGATCCTGGTCGGCCAGAAGCAGGGCACGATCACCACCGACCCGAGCCAGGCGCAGGGGCTGCAGCTCGTCACCCAGACCGTCGCCCAGCTCGCCCAGAGCCAGACGGTCGCGGACGAGGTCATCTCGAAGCTCGGGCTGCACACCACGCCCAAGGACTTCCTGGACAACATGAAGGTCACGCAGGAGGGGCAGACGCAGGTCATCCAGGTCTCCTACGACTCGCCGAGCCCGAAGCGGGCCGCGCTCATCGCCAACACCATCGGGGAGGTCTTCTCCAGGCAGGTCTCCAACGTCAGCCCGAACGCCAGCGCGATCACCGCGACCGTCTGGCAGAAGGCGAGCGTCCCCGATACGCCGGTCAGCCCGAAGCCGCTGCGCAACGGGGCCGTCGGGCTCGTGCTCGGGCTCATGCTCGGGGTCGGGGTGGCGTTCCTCGCCGAGTACTTCGACGACAGCTGGCGCTCACCCGAGGACGCCGAGCGCGTCGCCGGGGTGCCGACCTTCGGCGTCATCCGGCAGTTCGAGCCCGCGCCGCGGAAAGGAGGCGACGATGGCCCTGCTCAAGCGTAGGCCGCGCGGCGGCGAGCCCCGCCCGCTCATCACCCTCACCGACCCCGACGGCGGGGCCGCGGAGGACTACCGCAGCCTGAGGACCAGCCTGATCTACTCGATCGCCGGCGATCGGCCGCGCGCCATCGCCGTGAGCAGCCCCGGCCCCGGCGAGGGCAAGAGCACCACCGCCGCGAACCTCGCCGTCTCGCTCGCGCAGGCCGGAAAGAGCACCCTCGTCGTAGACGCCGACCTGCGCCGCCCACAGATACACGCCGCCTTCTCCGCCCGCAACCTGCGCGGGCTCGTCAACGTCCTCGTCGGCGAGATGCCCTTCGCCGAGGCCGTGCAGGAGGGCCCGCTCGTCGACCTCTCGCTGCTCACCTCCGGCCCTCTGCCGCCCAACCCGGCCGAGCTCCTCTCCTCGGCGGGCTTCTCCGGGGTGCTCGACGAGGCCCGCCGCTCCTTCGAGTACGTCATCCTCGACACCCCGCCCGTCGGGGCCGTCGCCGACGCCTCCGTCATCGCCGCGCAGTCCGACGGCGTGCTCCTCGTCATAGACACCCAGAGAACCCGCAAGAGCTCCGTGCGCCACGCCGCCCACGAGCTGGAGTCCGTCGGCGCCAGGCTTCTCGGCACCGTCATGAACAACGTCCGGGCCGGGCGTCGCGGCTACCACGGCTACCGGGGGTACTACTACTCCGGCGGCTACTACTAGAGACCTTCGCCCCGCGGCCTCCAGGATAATTGGCCACCTGGACATTGTTCAGCCTCGGGTTGTTCTTCTACACTCGATAACGGTATGTATAAGAAAATTGCCCTAAAAAAGCCGATTGGATCTTTGGGGGATTGTAAAGATCAGATAGCTCCTTGTTTGATTCTCACAGCAACTGTAGATCCCGAAGATATGGTTTTTACGAAGCGCAACGATCCAAAGGTTAGGTTAGAGGATTACAAGAGGAGTTTAACTCTCTGGCTAAACGAACCTAGTGTTTATCGGATTGTTTTCTGCGAAAACTCTCTTTACGACATCACGGATCTAATTAGGATTGCCGAACAGTATGAGGAAGCTGATAAGAGGATAGAGTTCCTTTCCTTTTACGGGCAAGATTTCCCTAAAGAAAGGGGAAAGGGATATGGTGAACTCAAAATACTATCTCACATTTGCCAAAGATCTTATCTTTTCAATCAAAGTCAAAGCTTCATCAAGGTTACAGGCCGATTATACGTAAAGAATATACAGAAGATTGTTGCATATTTATCTAAATCAGAGGTAGATATAATGTGTAAACTAAACGCAAATTTAAGCTGGGCGGATACCCGCTGCTTTGGTGGTAGTACGGCATTTCTTGAGCGATATTTACTTCCTTTAAGCGAACAGATTCATGATGTAGAAGGCATCTTCCTTGAGCATGTTTTGGCAAGAGCTTCTCACAAGGCTATGAGCGAAGGAAAAAAGTGGGCTTTGCCACCGGTTCGCCCAAATTTCATAGGCATATCAGGAACTGACAATAAAACTTATGCAACTAGCTGGGTCGGAGCATTTGTTAAGCAGCGGTCCTACGATCTTAAGCGTTGGGTTTTCTCAAGGTAGCCCAAATGAAGTACGCTAACGCAATCAATAAAATGAGTATGGCTTTCAACTCGTTTTATGGGTTGCTTGGTTTCGCGGTGCCGTCAATAGCAATGCTATTAGCGTACCCAATATTGATACACCGCTTTGGTGCTACTAAAGTAGGAATTTATTTCCTCGCTACCTCAGCAAGCGGTACATTAGCGTTTTTAGATGTGGGTATGTCAGCGGCAACTTTGAAATTTGTGGCTGAAGACGTTGCCAAAGGAGAAAAGAGAGCTGCTGCTGACACGGTGGTAACTTCTTTGCTCTTCTACAGTGTGGTAGGTATAGTGGTGGGCACAGCTTTTTGGATTTGCTCCCCACTTTTGGTCTCGTTGTTTTCGATTCGCGGATCTTTGCAGGTGAGCTCTTTGTGGTTATTTAGGTTAGGTGCTGTGCAGTTTGCGGTATCTTTTGTATCTACAGTATTTTTGTCACTTTTTAAAGGGGTGCAGAGGTTTGATTTGTCCGCTCTGGTATTATCTTCGCTCTCTCTAACGACTTATGGGGGAGCAGCCATTGTAGCTCTCTGGAATAATTCTAGGATTATAGACATAATGGCTGTGAGCTTAATTTCCAATGTACTTATGTTGTTGATTTCTACAGTGGTGGGGGTGAAGGTTTGTCGTTCGGCTGGCATACAACTGATCGCAGGGAGATTTTCAGTTATTACTTTGCGCCGGCTATTTGGATTTGGATCCGCGATGTTTGTACATAATCTAACTGCTATCTTCTTCTCTCAAATACAGCGTTTACTTGTGGGCGCTCTTATTGGACCTGCAGCAGTTTCTGCCTATGTATTGGCTACAACGGTTTTGGCAAAAGCGCATCAGCTAATCAGTGCTGCGACGGAGATTATGTTCCCTGTTGCTAGCTCTAATAGCGAAAATATGCTCCTCAGGAGACTGTATCTGCGTATGCTGTTCGGGAGTGCAATATTATCTCTGCTAATCCTAATTCCGTTAACTGTATTTTCTAGCCCCATACTGGATATATGGATAGGAACGTCGATTTCGGATACAGCTTCACGACTTATCCCCATCCTTGTTGTGGGTTTCTTCTTCATGTCGATCTCTCCAGCTCCTTTTTATATGGTTAATGGGCTTGGGCGTCCTTGGTTCAATGTAACGTTTGATCTGCTTAACGTCGCAGTGGCAGTGTTGGCTATTGGAATGTTGACTCTGACAAACGAGATTACCCTAAACAAATTTGCGTGGGCTTTTACCGTATCGAATGTAATAACTGGGCTAGCTTTTCAGACTGCGGTCGAGTTGTTAATTTGGAGAAAACATTTACCGTTCCATAAATTATTGGTGCAAAAGCTGCGACAGAAAAGGGGTGATATTTGATGGTTAGGAGGTATGGGAAACCCAACTATCAGACTCTGACGAGGCAGATTAGGAGATTTACTGCTACTTCAGCTACAAATTTAACTGAAGCGGTTAATATATCTCACAGTTCGCTTCCTAAAATCAGCATAGTTACTCCGTCATTCAATCAGGCTAAGTTTTTGGAACGTACTATTCTCTCTGTTTTGAATCAGAGATACCCTAACTTGGAATATATCATCATAGACGGTGGTTCAACCGACGGTTCGGTTGACATTATCAAGAAATACGAACCTCATCTCAGTTACTGGGTTAGTGAACCCGATAACGGACAAGCCAATGCTATCAATAAAGGTTTGCGGTTGGCTACCGGGGACTGGGTAGGTTTCCAAAACTCGGATGATCTCTACCTGCCGGGAGCATTTCATAAGTTTGCGAAGGCTATCGAAAAAGACAATACAGCTGAAGTCATATATGGGAATATGGTACACATAGACAGCGATGATATCGTGTATGACGTTCAATTAACAGGCCCGGCGCATGGCTGGCTACACCTTGCGCAGGGTATACAGTTCCACAACCAGGCGACGATATGGCGCAGAGCGCTGCTCGAAAGGGCAGGTTACCTTGACGAGAACTTTCAGTTCTGTATGGATTTCGAGTACTTTGCGCGGCTCGTAATCCAACATAAAGTGAAATTGCGGCATGTGGACGAGTTAGTTGGTGCATTTCGCTCGCATGCAGATTCGAAGAGTAGAACTATGTTAGCTACATCTGCGAAGGAGCACGAATTGGTAATTACGAAATTTGGAGGGCGGGGAAAACGGGGAAAAAATTCCGGTGTTTATCTCCTATCTACAGTATTAGCTAAATCATATAAGGGATTGTGGTATATGACTCATAAACACAGCTGGTATTTGGTGAGACATCTAACACCTAGTACGCGTGATGTAAAATGATAAAAATATCAAATAAAGCCCGCATACGAATTACAACGCCTGCAGTTTTGTTTGTTATGTCTTTCGCCTTCGACTTCAGAGGTGCACAAGGTGGAACTTTAATACAGTACGCCATGGCTTTCGTGAATACCCTGAGTTTCGTATGGTTGCTTTTGCTATATCGTATGAAATTCCCAAAGACTGGAGCAACGGCTTTTCTATGTTGGGGATGGGGGGGGTTCCTCTTTGTAGGCTCGGTAGGAGCATGGGTAAACGATGTTCCGTTAGGACAATATATCCGCACTATATACCCATATATGCTCTTTCTAGAGGGATTGCTAGTCGCTTTGTGGCTGAGTCGTAGTAGACAAGGTGCGGTCATTTTGACACGCGCTATGCTGGTTACGGCTTTTATATCTCTTATATTTACACTGTGGTGGGGATTTTACTTTTCTGGAGTACCTATTAGTACGATCAGATATCAAATACTAAGTGTACTTACTCCTTTTATAATCGCGATTTCGGCAGCGGACTTATTGCTAATACGACGCCATCGGATTCGGTCTCTTGTACTTTTTTTGCTTGCTTGCAGCATTGCGGCACTTTCAGTTACGCGAGGGGTGGTGTTAGAAATAGGGATTACACTAATTGTCGTTTTGATGGCTTCCGTCAGAGGGTCCATGCGCCAACGATTGGTATGGCCTCGGAAATTTTTCGTGGCGATGATTGGTAGTGCAACAACGGTTGTTGTTATTATTAGTACATTTGTAATTTTTGCCCCTTGGATTTTACAAAGATGGCTTCAGAGGAGCCAAGGAAACGTTGGCTTCGCTACTTTTTGGACGAGAGTTGCAGCTGTCTTTGGACAATGGGAACAGTTGGTGCATAACCCAATAGGGTGGATAACGGGGCAGGGTTTCGGACATGTTTATCAGTATTCTCAAGCTTTTGCGGTATACGTTTATCCGTATGTTTCCTGGAGTTCATTTAGCCAAACCATGTGGTATCCAGGTGAATTTATGTGGGTGACTCCTTTGTATTATGCTGGGTTCGTTGCTGGGAGTATAGCCATTTTAGTGCTACTGTATGGCTTTTTGTGTGCTTTTCGTACACTGGTTGCGCTAACAATGGGAAGCAGAAATACCAATTTGTGGTGGCCTCTCTGGGTTGGGTCTTTGGGGTACCTTAGTACACTGACCCTTGGATTTACCTCTGATCCATTTGGAAGCCGTCTGGCGGGAATGTTTTTGGGATTATCATTGGGGCTAGTAATTGTTTTGAGAAATAATAAGAATATAGCACAAAAATATCAAAATACAGGAACATCCGGAAGATCGGCTATAGATAAATCTACAGCTTATATTAAATGAAATAAAATGCATAAAAATAGAGTGCAGAAAAGTAAGAGCATGTTTCCCTACGTCGTCTACTGGAACAACATCCCTTCACCCTACATGGTCGAGCGGTTCAACGCGGTGGCGGACCGGGGCAGCTTCGAGTTCGAGGCGTGGTTCAACGAGCGCACCGGGCCGGATAGAAGCTGGATGGTGGACGAGAGCAGCTGGCGCTTCCGGTACAGGTACCTGCCCGCTTTCAGCATTGCCGGAAGGCGATTGCGGGTTCCTGCTCCGGTCTTCGGGCGAAGGCCGGATATTCTGGTGAGCCTGTACGCTGAGCCGGTGTTCCTTGCGGGGTGGATCGTAGCGAGGCTGCGGGGGGCGAAGACCGCCCTCTGGTGCCAGGTTACCCATGATCGATGGGCCGTACGTCAGGGTTGGAAGAATAAGGCTAAACAAATCGTTTTCTCTCGTATCGCCGCGACGCTCGGACGCGGGCAGAACAGCCGGAACCTTGCTATCAAGTCAGGCGCACATCCTGATAACGGTATTTGCAGGAGGGCATAGCTCCATGAATCGGACATCGAAAAATTCCCATGTGGAAAAACTGGCGTCTGGGCGGGTCTCTATAAGGTGGGTGACATGGTGGCCGGTTGCCTACTGGACAGATCGGTTCAACCACCTAGCGGCTCGGGACGATGTAGAATTCGAAGCTGTATTTTTAGCAGGGAGAAGTACCTTCTTAGAAACTAATGTAGACGAGGCTGATTTAAACTTCAGGCATACGTTTCTCAGCCGAAGGGCCGATAGCAACGGTTATTATGACTCGAAGCTGAGATTCCCTAAGCCCTGGCCGTTGGTGAGAGGTCACTTTGATGCGCTCATAATGACCTATGCTGAAGCGAGCTGTATTGCGGCGGCCATTCTATGTTGGGGGCTGAGGAAGCCGTATTTCCTATTTGTAGGGAACACAAAATACGACGAGAGAAGGCCGGGTCACCTTAAGGAGTGGTTAAAACGAGCTTTGCTCAATAAAGCAGCCGGTGTTCTTGCTACCGGACCGTTGCAGCGAGAATATGCTTTACAGTACGTCCGGGACGTAGATAAAGTGACGGTAATAGGCAATCCGGTGGCTTCTTTGAAGCCCGAGCTGTATGGCTCTCCTGAATGCCGAGAGAAGTTGCGGAGGAGATTCGGTTGGAAGAACGAGACGGTTTTGCTGTATGTCGGGCGATTAGCACCAGAAAAAGGACTTCTTACACTCCTTGATGCGGTTGGCAGGGTTTACAATCACGGGAGCAGCCCGACGCTGGTACTGGTAGGTTCCGGGCCGCTGGAGGCCGAGTTGCGTGCCAGGGCGCTGGACCTGGGGATCAAGGCTCAGTTTACAGGATTTCTCCAGAGGGAGGAGCTTGCACAAAGGTATGCCGCTGCGGATATATTCGTTTTGCCGAGCCGGAGCGAGCCGTGGGGCCTTGTGGTCAATGAGGCGATGGAATTTGGCTTGCCATTGATACTCTCCAGCAACGTAGGATCTGCGCCCGTGCTACTCAAAGAAGGAGAAAACGGACTACTGTTTGCGGCAGGAGACTCTGCCTCTCTCGCATCGAGCATTGAGCGGCTATGCAGTGATGCGGTGTTACGCAAACGGATGGGAGAGATTTCCAGACAGATCATTCGTGACCATTCGTTGCAGAATTGGGCTGAGGCCGTATTGTCCGCTATCCCCCATGTGGCTAAGGTTTGAAGTAGGGGTGCTGATAACTATGAGTGAGGGATCTTATATAGACAGTGGAGCGTAAACTACTCCCCCGAATAGTTTGCACCTGGGAGTTTTGGGCTTGGGGTCTTCTGACGAAAGGATGATCACAGAAGGATTACGCTGTGCGCGAGCCAATAGACCTTAGCCGGGCCGGGCCCGGCAACTTCCGGCGCACCCGGAGCCGGTTCGTCGAGGCGCTCTGGATTCTGGTCGAGTTCTTGCTGGTCACGAACCCGCTGCAGGTGTCCTCCGGGGTGCGGGCGTGGGCGTTGCGGTTGTTCGGTGCCCGGATCGGGGCGGGTGTGATCCTGCGGCCCCGGCTGCGGGTGAAGTTTCCGTGGAACCTGGAGATAGGGGATAACTGCTGGATCGGGGAGGGTGTCTGGCTCCACAACCAGGGGCGGCTCACCATCGAGGAGAACGTCGTGGTCTCGCAGGAGGCCTTCATCACGACGGGCTCGCACGATGTCTACGAGACGATGGACCTCGTCATAAAGCCGGTCGTCATCCGGCGGGGTGCCTGGATCACGACGCGCTGCATCGTGCTGCAGGGGGTGGAGGTGGGGGAGAACGCGGTCGTCACCCCCGGGAGCGTGGTGCACCGCTCGCTGGATGCCGGCTGGATCTACGGCGGCAACCCGGCCCGGCCGATCCGAGAGCGGTGGCCGGGTGGGGTGCTCGAAGGATGATTCGAGGGCATCCGTTCGGCTGGCTTTTGCGGCAGGGAAGCGGAGGCTCGGGAGGGGATTCGAAGATGTCGCGGACGGGTGGTAGAGGTGGAAACATTGAAGCTTGTCCGGCTTCGCCCGGGCAGGTTTCCACGGTATGCAGGGCCCATGACGCCGGTTCGGGAGAGCGGGGGACGCGCAGCCGTAGCGAGCGGTCCCTGAGGATCCTCCTCCACGGCATCAACTACCACCCGGAGACGACGAGCACCGGGCGCTACACGGGGGAGATGGGCCGCTGGCTCGCCTCCCGCGGTCACGAGGTGCGCGTGGTCACCGCTCCGCCTTACTACCCGCTGTGGCGGGTGGGGAAGGGGTACTCCGGCGGGCGGTACGCGCGGGAGGTGCTGGACGGGGCCGTGGTCTGGCGCTGCCCGCTCTGGGTGCCCCGGAGGCCGTCCGGGAAGGCGCGTATCGCGCACCTGGCGAGCTTCGCCTCTTCGAGCGCGCCGGTGATGCTCGGGCAGGCGAGGATATTCAGCCCCGACGTGGTGGTGATGGTGGAGCCGACGCTCCTGTGCCTGCCGCACTCATGGGCCGCGGCGCGGGCGGCGGGGGCTCCTCTTTGGGTTCACGTGCAGGACTTCGAGCTCGAGGCCGCGTTGGGGCTCGGGATCATGCGGGCCGGGGCGGCCCGGCGGGCTTTCCGTGCCGCCGAGGGCGGGCTCTTCTCCCTGGCCGACCGCGTCTCCACGATAAGCGAGGCGATGCGCCGCCGGCTCGTCGAGAAGGGGGTGCCGGAGGAGAGGACGTTCCTGATGCCCAACTGGGCCGACCTCGGGCGGGTGCGCCCGGCGCGGCCGGACGAAGAGGTGCGGCGCGTGCTCGGGGCCTCTCCGGGCGACGTGCTCGTGCTCTACGCCGGGAGCATGGGAGAGAAGCAGGGGCTCGGCCTCGTCCTCGACGCGGCGCAGCGGCTGCGGGGGCGGCCGGAGGTGCGCTTCGCGCTCGTCGGGGCCGGTCCGGCGCGCGCGGCGCTGGAGAAGGCGGCGCGGGAGCGGGGACTGCGAAACGTGCGCTTTTGTGATGTCTGGCCCGAGGAGGACCTGCCGCGGCTTCTCGCCGCGGGGGACATCCACCTCGTCGTGCAGCGGCGCGAGGCGGCGGACCTCGTGATGCCCTCGAAGCTCACCAACATCCTGGCCGCCGGGCGGCCCGCCGTGGCGACGGCCGCGCCCGGCACCGAGCTGCACCGGGTGGTCGTGGGGGGCGGGTGCGGGCTCGTCGTCCCGCCGGAGGACGCGGCGGCTCTCGTCCGGGGGATAGCCGACCTCGCGGGTGACGCGGCGTTGCGCGAGAGGCTCGGGGCGGCGGCCCGGCGCTACGCGGAGGAGCGGCTCGACCGGGAGGGCATCCTCTCCCGGTTCGAGGCCGAGCTCGCGCGCCTGGCGGCGTGATGTTCGCGCGGGAGATCCCGGAGCGCCAGGCCGTCCGGCCGCGCCGCCAACGTCGTACGGGTGCCGCGCCGGCTGGTGTAGACTCTCCGCGGGTGCAATGGCTCGAACAAAGCCGCCATCCTCGAAGGCCGGCTCTCCGACCTGCGGGGCTTCGCCCGGGGCGTGGGGCGGGGGAGGCCCGCCGCTACGACTGAGCAGCGGCGGGCTCATCCTCGTACTCGCTGTCGTCGATGGGGCTCGTCGGCCGGGAGCCGAGGAGGTAGGCCAGCCCCGTGCCGAGGAAGACCACGACCATGTTCGCCACCCAGGCGGAGAGGGCGATGTAGACCGGGGTCGAGCCCAGAAAGCCTATCGGGTGCAGCGAGCTCGCGAACCCCTCCTGGATGAGCTGGTAGGTCCCCCAGCCGATGCCGACGACCCACCCGGCGACGATCGCCCAGCGGTGGAGCCACTTTATGAAGATCGCCAGGAAGACCGCCGGGAGCGTCTGCAGGATCCAGACCCCGCCCGCGAGCTGGAAGTTTATGACGAAATCGGTCGGGGCCCCGATGATGAACGCGAGCGAGGCGAGCATCACCAGAAGGGTGACGACCTTGGAGACGGTCGCCTCCTCGCCGGAGGGGGCGTGGGGGCGGAAGAACTCCTTGTAGATGTTGCGGCTGAAGAGGTTCGCCGCCGCGATCGACATCACCGACGCCGGGACCAGCGCCCCGATCCCGATCGCCGCGAAGGCGTAGCCGGCGAACCAGCCCGGGAAGCTGTCGAGCAAGAGGCGTGGAACGATGCCGTTCGCCCCGTAGGCCCCGGAGGCTTTTATCCCGGCCGCGATCGCGATGTAGCCCAGAAGCGCGATCAGGCCGAGCAGGAACGTGTAGGCCGGCAGGATCGACATGTTGCGCCTCACCGTCTTCGCGCTATTGGAGCCGAAGACGCCCGTTATGGCGTGCGGGTAGAGGAAGAGCGCCATCGCCGAGCCCAGGGCCAGCGTCGAGAACGCCGCGTACTGCTCGGGCGGGATGGACTCCTTGGAGTCCGGGATCTGGGCGAAGATGTGCCCGAAGCCCCCCAGCTTCACCGGGATGTAGATCACCGCGATTATGAACGTCGTGTAGATCAGGATGTCCTTCACCAGCGCGATGAGCGCCGGGGCCCGCAGGCCGCTTATGTAGCTGAAGGCGGCGAGGATGATGAACGCGGCGATGAGCGCCGCCCGGGCCGGGATGCCCATCAGCCCGAGGACCACCTCGAGCCCGTACATCTGCAGCGCGATGTAGGGGATGGTCGCGATGATCCCGGTTATGGCGACGAGCAGCGCCAGCAGCCGGCTGTCGAAGCGCTCCCTGACGTAGTCCGAGGGGGTGACGAGCCCGCGGCGCTTCGCCACCTGCCAGAGCTTCGGCATCACCAGGAAGACCATCGGGTAGACGATGATCGTGTACGGCAGCGCGAAGAACCCGATGCCGCCCTTGCCGTAGACGAGCGCCGGGACCGCGACCAGCGTGTAGGCGGTGTAGAGGTCGCCCCCGACCAGCAGCCAGGTGATGATCGTCCCGAAGGTCCTCCCGCCGAGGCCCCACTCGTCCAGCGTCCCGAGGTCCGCCTTGCGCCAGCGCCCGGCGTACAGCCCGATCACGGTGACCAGGACGAAGAAGATCGCGAAGACTATGATGGTCGACCAGTGGATCATCGCGCCATCATCCCCTCATCCTGTAGACGATGCTCGTCACCGCCACCCCGACGATCACCCAGACGAACTGGTACCAGATGAAGAACGGTACCCCGCCCAGCCGGGGCTCCAGGTGCGCGTAGAACGGCGGGTAGAGCAGACCCACGAACGGGACGAGGAGCAGCAGGAGCCACAGGTCGCTCTTCCCGCTCCTCTCACGCCGGGGCCGGCCGCGCGGGGAGGGTGGTCGGTCGCTCATGCGAAAGCCTCCTTTCTTGCTTGCTTCGTCCTGCTCGCACGCGAAAGCGCTCCCCGATCACGCCGGGGAGGGAAGTGCGCCGCTCAGAGGGGGGAGAGGTCCTGCGGGTGGTGCGCGGGGTTCGAGGGCACCCGCGCCGAAGCCTCTCCGTACGCCGGGGCGAAGCCGCCCGCGGCTAGGTCGTCTTCGTCAATGTCCCTTCTCGAATCCACCATCTCAAAGATCTCCTCTCGCGAATATATTTCTAAAATACTACGGATCCTCTCGCCCGTCTCGGAGAAATAATGGCCACCTGGGTAATGTGGGCTCGCCGGGGATGCCTCTAGAATGGCCGGTGCGAAGCTTGCACGCTGATCTCCGGGAGGCGGGACAACCTGTGAAGAGGGCGCTCATAACCGGCATCACGGGGCAGGACGGCTCTTACCTCACAGAGCTTCTGCTCGGCAAAGGGTACGAGGTGCACGGCATCGTCCGGCGGGCCTCGGTCTTCAACACCGACCGCATAGACCACCTCTACCAGGACCCCCACGACCCGGAGAGGAGGATGTTCCTGCACTACGGCGACCTCTCCGACGGTGGCACGCTCAGGACCGTGCTGCAGAAGGTCATGCCGGAGGAGGTGTACAACCTCGGGGCCCAGTCGCACGTGAAGGTCTCCTTCGGCCAGCCCGAGTACACCGGCGACATCGACGGCCTGGGGACGCTCAGGATCCTCGAGGCGGTGCGCGACGTACAGGAGAGCACGGGGCGTGAGATCCGCTTCTACCAGGCCGGAACCTCCGAGATGTTCGGCGCGACCCCGCCGCCGCAGTCTGAGAGCTCGCCCTTCAGGCCCCGCAGCCCGTACGCCGCGGCGAAGGTCTACGCGCACTGGATGACCGTCAACTACCGGGAGGCCTACGGGCTCTTCACCTGCAACGGCATCCTCTTCAACCACGAATCCGAGAGGCGGGGGGAGACGTTCCTCACCCGCAAGGTCACCCGCGCCGCCACCCGCATCAAGCTGGGGCTGCAGGAGAAGCTCTACCTGGGCAACCTGGACGCGAAGCGCGACTGGGGGCACGCCGAGGACTACGTCGAGGCGATGTGGCTGATGCTGCAGCAGGACGAGCCGGACGATTACGTGGTCGCGACCGGCAGGATGTACTCGGTGCGCGAGTTCGTCGAGCGGGTCTTCGGCTACCTCGACCTCGACTGGGAACGGCACGTGATCGTCGACCCCTACCAGTTCCGCCCGACCGAGGTCGACGCGCTGCAGGGGGACGCGAGCAAGGCGCGGACGAAGCTCGGCTGGCAGCCGAAGATAGACCTGGACGAGCTGATCCGGCGGATGGTCGAGAACGACCTGGAGCTCGCCGCGCAGGAGCGCACCCTCACGGACTACGGGCACGCCGTGCTGCGCAGGGGGGCGGCGAGCATTTGAACCGGGAGAGCCGCATCTACGTGGCCGGTCACCGCGGGATGGTCGGCTCGGCCATCGTCCGGAGGTTGCGGGAGGAGGGCTTCGAGCGGATCGTGACCAGAGCCCGCACCGGGCTCGACCTCACCGACGCCAGGGCGGTGGACGCCTTCTTCGCGGAGGAACGCCCCGAATACGTCTTCCTCGCCGCGGCGAAGGTCGGCGGCATCCTCGCCAACGCCACCTGCCCGGCCGGGTTCATCCGCGAGAACCTCGCGATAGAGCTCAACGTCATCGAGGCGGCCCACCGCCACGGGGTGAAAAAGCTCCTTTTCCTGGGCAGCTCGTGCATCTACCCCAGGCATGCCCCCCAGCCCATAAAGGAAGAGTACCTCCTCACGGGAGCACTCGAACCGACCAACCAGCCCTACGCCATAGCCAAGATAGCCGGCATAGAGCTGTGCAGAAGCTACCGCAGGCAGTACGGGGCCGATTTCATCTCCGTGATGCCGACGAACCTCTACGGCCCGAACGACGACTTCGACCCCCGGACCAGCCACGTCCTTCCGGCCCTCATCCGACGCTTCCACGAGGCGAAGGAGCGGGGGGACGAGGCGGTGGTGGTCTGGGGGAGCGGCAGGCCGCGGAGGGAGTTTCTGCACGTCGACGACCTGGCCGACGCCTGCGTCTTCCTGATGGAGCGCTACTCCGCGGAGGAGCCGATCAACGTCGGGGTGGGGAAGGACATGAGCATAGCCTCGCTCGCGGAGCTCGTCCGGGAGGTGGTCGGCTACGAGGGTGAGATACGCTTCGACCCGTCGAAGCCCGACGGGACGCCGCGCAAGCTGCTCGATGTGGGCCGCCTGCACTCTATGGGCTGGCGGGCGAGGATCCCGCTGCGGGAGGGCATCGAACGGACCTACCGGTGGTATCTGGAGGACGCCGTTCCGGCGCTCTGATGAGCGGTGGGAGCCACCACCCACCGTGATAAAATCTCCGATGAGATGAGGACCCCTCAGATCAGCCCGAGACAGCACGAGATACTTCTGAAGACGCTCGAGATGTACATCTCGACGGGGACGCCGGTGAGCAGCGCGGCCCTGAGCGAGGTGATAGACGCGAGCAGCTCGACGATCCGGGCGGAGCTCGCCGAGCTCGAGCGGGTGGGGCTCCTCACGCACCCGCACACCTCGGCCGGCCGCATCCCGACCGACGCCGGGTACCGCTACTACGTCGACGCGCTGATGCGGGAGCGGCGCGAGGAGCCGAGCAGCCTGGAGATACCCGAGGTCTACGGCAACGTGGACGAGCTGCTGCGCGAGGTCTCCGAGGGGATGAGCGAGGTGACGCGCCTGCTCGCGGTCGTCGCCGGGCCGGCGG
This sequence comes from Rubrobacter sp. M3-4, assembly GCF_059772285.1. Lineage (NCBI taxonomy): Bacteria > Bacillati > Actinomycetota > Rubrobacteria > Rubrobacterales > Rubrobacteraceae > Rubrobacter > Rubrobacter sp. M3-4. The sequence goes on along the minus strand of NZ_JCBAJP010000012.1, from coordinate 86,559 downwards.
CCTTCGGGGACGCCATAGCGCGGGTGGACTACCTGCCGCTCGGCGAGGGCGAGGTGTTGCTCGCGCTCTCGATGGAGAGCGGGGCGGCGGCGAGCGCCCGCGTGCGGCTGCCCGCCTGCGTGGGCGAGGACGAGCTGAGGGAGATGCTGCACTCCTTGAACGCCTGGATCTCGGGGCGGCCGCTCGGGATAGACCTCGAGCTCGCCACCGCCGCCCGCAAGGTCCTCTCCGAGCACAACCCGCAGGTGGTCGACGCCGTGCTCGGGGCCGTCGAGGCCGTCGGGCGCTCGGCGGAGCGCGGGGTCTTCATCCAGGGGATGTCCGCGCTGCTCGCCCGGCTCGACGACCTCGACCCGGAGAGCCTCTCGGCGATCATGGAGATCTTCGAGCGCCGGCGGTGGCTGCTGCGGCTGATGAGCGACGCGCTCGAGCGCTCGGCGGTCTCCAACACGGGCGTGATCGTCTCGATCGGGGCCGAGAACGTCTTCTACCACCTGAGCGGGGCGAGCCTCGTCGCCGCCGCGTACAACCGGCGCGAGCGGCCGCTCGGGGTGGTCGGGCTCATAGGCCCCAAGCGGATGGACTACGACGCCGCGATAAGCACCGTGCGCGACGCGGCGGAGACCCTGACCCAGCGGCTCACCAGCGGGTTCTAGGACGTGGCTGGCGCGAAGCGAGACTACTACGAGGTTCTGGGCGTGCCGCGCGGGGCCTCGGAGCAGGAGATAAAGAAGGCCTACCGCAGGCTGGCCCGCAAGTACCACCCCGACGCGAACCCCGGCGACCCGGAGGCCGAGGAGCGCTTCAAGGAGCTCTCGGAGGCCTACGAGGTGCTCTCCAACCCGGAGGCCCGCCGGGCGTACGACACCTACGGCCATCGGGTGCCGCGCGGCGCCGGGGCCGGCGGCGGGTACGCCGGGGAGGACCCCTTCGGCGGCTTCCAGGACATCTTCGAGGCGTTCTTCGGGGACCGCTTCGGCTCCGATCCGTTCTTCGGCGGGCGGCGCCGGGAGCCGAGCCGCGGCGGGGACATCGAGGCCGAGGTCACGGTCTCGCTGCGGGAGGCGGCCTTCGGTACCGGGCGCGAGGTCCGGGTGCAGACGATCAAGAACTGCCCGGTCTGCGGCGGCGCCGGGGGCACGAAGATGCGCACCTGCCCGACCTGCGGCGGGGCCGGGGCGGTGAGGATGGTGCGCGAGAGCCTCCTCGGCCAGATGGTCAGCACCCAGACCTGCTCCACCTGCGGCGGGCGGGGTCAGATCGTGGAGGAAGAGTGCGGGCGGTGCCGCGGCAGCGGCCGCGTCTCGGAGGTGGTGCGGCGCGAGATCCGGATCCCGCCCGGCATAGACGACGGGATGCGGCTGCGGGTCTCGGGCGGCGGGCACGCCGGAGAGCCCGGCGGGGCCCCCGGCGACCTCTACGTCACCGTCCGGGTGGAGCAGGACCCCGAGCTGATGCGCGACGGGGACGACCTCATCCACCGCCTGCGGATAAACTTCGTCGAGGCCGCGCTCGGCACCGAGGCCGAGGTCCCCACGCTCGACGGGGAGCGCACGGTGCGCATCGAGCCCGGCACCCAGCCGGGCACCGCGATCCGGCTGCGCGGCGAGGGGATGCCGAGGCTGCACGGGAGGGGGCGGGGCGACCTGAAGATCGTCGTCGACGTCATGGTGCCGACGAACCTCACCGACGAGCAGCGCCGGCTCCTGGAGAGGTTCGAGGAGGCGAGCGGGGAGAAGACCTACGACGGCACCGACGGCCGGGACTCCTTCTTCGAGCGTCTGAGGAGCGTCTTCCGATAGGAGCGAAGATCGAACGCTCCCCGATCACGCGCATCTTCCTCGACTCGGCGGCGGAGGTCGGGACGCACCTGAGGTTGCCGCGGGAGGAGGCGCACCACGTCTTCCGCGTCCTGCGCGCCCGGCGGGGGGACGCGATAGAGGTCGTGGACTCGAGGAGGCGCCTGTTTCTGGCCACGCTGCTCGGGGAGGACCGGGCCGAGATCTCCGAGCCGTTGCACGCCGGGGAGCCGGCGCGCGGGGTTGTCAGGATCTACCAGGCCGTCCCCAAGGGCGGCCACATGGACCTCCTCGTCGAGAAGGCGACCGAGCTCGGGGCCGACGAGATCGTGCCGGTCTTGAGCGAGCGGGTGCTCGTCGGGGCCGGGGCCGCCCGGCGCAGGCTCGCGCGGTGGCGCAGGATCGCCGTCTCCGCCGCCCGGCAGTCGCTCCAGCTGCGTGTCCCCCGGGTGCGGGAGCCGCTCCGGTTCCCGGAAGCGGTCCGGGAGGTAAGGGACGGCGTCCTCCTGCACAACGTCGGGAGGCATGCCCCCATCGAGTGGCCGGTCGCGAAGGGCGGCGAGGCGAACCTGTTCGTCGGCCCGGAGGGGGGATGGAGCGAGGAGGAGGTCGAGGCGGCGCGCCGGGGCGGGCTCACGCTCGCGAGCCTCGGGCCCTACCGGCTCAGGAGCGAGACCGCGGGCGTGGTCGCGGTGGCCCGGGCGCGGGCGGCGATGGACCTCGCCGGACCGTCCGGCGGCGAAAACGGGAGATCGTGAGGTGTGATATATGAGCCTTATGGAGCAAATACAGCAGGACGTGAAGCGGGCCATGAAGGCCCGGGAGATGCAGAAGGTGCGGGCGCTCAGGATGCTGAGCGCCGCGCTTAAGAACGCGCAGGTCGACTCCGGCGGGACGCTCTCCGAAGAGGAGGAGCTCGCGGTGCTCCGCCGGCAGCTCAAGCAGCGCGAGGAGGCGGCCGAGGCGTACCGGAAGGCCGGGCGCGAGGAGCAGGCCGCGGGCGAGGAGTACGAGGCGGCTCTGGTGCGGGAGTACCTGCCGGCCCCGCTCTCCGAGGAGGAGATGGAGGGCATCGTGGAGCGGGCGATCGAGGAGACCGGCGCCACCGGCATGAAGGACATGGGCCGGGTGATGGGCCGGGCCACGGCGCTCGCCGGGGGAAGGGCCGAGGGGCGGCGCCTCGCCGAGCTGGTAAGGAGCCGCCTGCAGTAGTAATGTTCCTTTTATGGGAGGTGGCACGGACATCGCAACGGAAAGCCGGATAGAGTCGAAGGTGATCATCCCGCCCCAGCGCCTCCCCGAGGTGCTGGGGCAGCGCGACTCGGTCCTGCGCAGGGTCGAGGAGCTCGTCGGCTGCGAGGTCATAGTCATGGGCAACGAGATCCTGCTGCGCGGCGCCGAGGCCGAGGTGGAGGAGGCGGCCTCGCTCTTCGAGGGTCTCGTCGGGCTCGCCGAGGACGGTCACCAGCCCACCCCGGAGACCGCGGAGCGCCTCCACAGCATGGGCGCCGCAGACGCCGGAAGGAGGGTGCTCGGCGACGTCCTGCTCACCAACCGGGGCCGCCGGGTGGTCCCCAAGACCCGCAACCAGAAGGCCTACACCGACGCGATAAGGCAGGGTACGATCACCTTCGGTATAGGGCCCGCCGGGACGGGGAAGACCTACCTCGCGGTGGCGCTCGCCGTCGACGCTCTCAACCGGGGTGAGGTCTCGCGGATCATCCTGACCCGCCCGGCCGTGGAGGCCGGCGAATCGCTCGGCTTCCTGCCCGGGGACATGATGGCCAAGGTCGACCCGTACTTCAGGCCCCTCTACGACGCGCTCTACGAGATGATGGACCCGGCGAAGTTCCGCTCGCACATGGAGCGCGGCGTGATCGAGATCGCCCCGCTCGCCTTCATGCGCGGGCGCACCCTCAACGACGCCTTCGTGATCCTCGACGAGGCGCAGAACACCACCCCGCAGCAGATGAAGATGTTCCTGACGCGCCTGGGGTTCGGCTCGAAGATGGTCATCACGGGGGACGTCACCCAGGTGGACCTGCCGAAGGGCCGCAGGAGCGGGCTCGAGGACGCCCGCAGGATCCTGGAGGGCGTGGAGGGGGTTTCGTTCGTCTCTCTCGAAAGGAGCGATATCGTGCGCAGCGACCTGGTGATGCGTATCGTCAACGCTTACGAGCGGGCTCAGCGGGAGAACGAGGGCTAGAGAAGAAGCGGACCCCCACCCGCTCTTTACGGGACGAGAACCCCGATGAGGCCTTTCGGAGGCAGAGCGCGCGGCCGCGCACGGGCCGCCACCCCGAGGCGCACGGACGCCCTCCACCGGCCGCCGGGCGCCGTCGAACGGTTCATGGCCCGCATCGAGAGGACGCCGAGGCGGCGTCTGTACGTCATACTCGCCGTCGTGACCTGGCTCTGCCTGACCCTGCTCGTCGGGATGGACACCAGACCGATAGCCTCGCTCGGGCTCGGGACCTCGGTGCAGGACTACCACCTGGGGAGCGTCGCCAAAAGCGACGTCTACGCGCAGCGCAGCGTGACCTACGAGGACCCCGTGCGCACCGAGGCCGCGCGCCAGCAGGCCGCCGCCAGCGTGCAGCCGGTCTACCGCCTGGACGACAAGGTGCCGAGCGAGGTGGAGGCCAAGGCGAGGGGGTTCTTCGAGCAGGTCGGTGAGATCCGCTCCTCGCACGTCTCCGAGGACCGCAAGGTCTCGAAGGTGCTGGACGCCGCGCCGTTCTACCTCCCGCGCAGCGCGGCGCGCTCCCTGGTCTCCGTGAGCGGGAGCGACCTGCGGCGGGTCGAGAGGGACACCCTGCAGAACCTCTCGGACCTCTACCGCGCGACGGCCGTCGCGGGCAGCAACCTGCAGGAGACGTCTCCTTCGGTCATAACCCTCTCCGATGCCCGCCTGAGGCTCTCGCAGGCGGCGGGCCACGAGACGCCGGGGGAGGTGAGGTCGCTGGTGAGCATCCTGAGCCGGGATTTTTTGCAGCCGAACTACGTCGTCGACAACGCCGCGACGGAGAAGGCCCGCCGGCAGGCGGCCTCCAGGGTCAGGCCGGTGACGTCCAGCGTGCAGCAGGGTGAGCTGGTGCTCTCGCGCGGGGAGGTCGTGGACCGGGAGAAGCTGGCGGAGCTGAAGGCGCTGGGCAAGGCCGACAGCACCAAGCCCTGGACCGCGTTGCTCGGGGTGGCGCTCGTGGTCTCGGCCGAGATGGGGGTCGCCTGGTACTTCCTGGAGCGCTTCAGGCGGCGCATCCTCAAAACCAAGGCGGCGACCCGGCTGGTTCTGGCCTCGGCGCTCACGATCCTCTTCACCGCCGTCGCGCGGGCCTTCGTGTACTTCTCGCTCAACCCGTACCTGATCCCTCTCGCGGGCTTCTCGATCCTGGGGACCATCCTCCTGGGCCCCCGCCTGATGTTCCTCCTCGTCGTCATCTGCAGCGTGAACTTCGGGATAATCGGGCAGAACGACGACCTGCTCACCGCGACTTTGATGCTCTCCTCGGGGTTCGCCGTCTACACCGTGGTGCGGGCGGATTCGCGGATGGATTTGCTGCGGGCCGGGCTGTTCGTGGCGGTGGTGATGGCCGTGGTGACCTTCGCGGTCTCCCTCATCGGGGGGGCGGGGCTGCACGTGGCGCTGCGGCAGGGCGGCTACGGGCTCGGCAACGGCTTCCTCTCGCTCATGATCGCGATGGTCATGCTGCCGCTCCTGGAGAGTACCTTTAATTTCCTGACCCCGATGCGCCTCCTCGAGCTCTCGGACCCGGGACACCCACTCCTGCAGCAGCTCCTGCGCCGGGCGCCCGGGACTTTCAGCCACTCGATGCAGGTGGGGAACCTGGCCGAGAACGCGGCCGAACGGATAGAGGCCAACGCTCTCCTGGCCCGCGTGGGCTCCTACTACCACGACATCGGGAAGATCGAACACCCCCTCTACTTCATAGAGAACCAGATCGGACGCTCCAACCCGCACGAGAACCTCTCCCCGACGCTCTCGGCCAAGATCCTGCGCCGCCACGTCAAGGACGGGATAGAGCTGGCCCGCAGCTGGGGATTGCCAGAGGAGATCGTCGAGATAATAGCCCAGCACCACGGTACGACCCGTATCGAGTACTTCTACCGCAAGGCCCTGGAAGAGAGCCAGAGGAGCGGCGAGGCCGTCAACGAGTCGGATTTCCGCTACCACGGCGGCCTGCCCCGCAGCAAGGAGGCCGGGATAGTGATGCTCGCCGACTCCGTAGAGGCGACCGTCCGCTCCCTCGAAAAACCCACCCCCAAGCGTATCGAGGACATCGTCAACCAGCACATAAACTCCAAGCTCAACGACGGACAGTTCGACCGCTGCGAGCTGACCGTGCGCGAGATCCACGAGGTCGGCGACGCCATCCTCGAAGCCATGATCGGCTTCCTCGGCCCCCGCATCGAATACCCGGAGGCCCTGCCACCGGGTAAACCTAAACCTGAACCTACGAAATATAGTAAATGAACGTGTGCCGCAGGTTTAATGTAGAGGTTCTGGACGAGGTCGGTTGCGGGCTCCTCTCCGGGGAGCGGGCGACGGAGCTGTGTGGGGCGGCTTTCCGGCGGTGCGGGTTAGACCCGGAGCGTATGGGCGAGGTCTCGGTGGTTCTGGTGGACGCGGCGACCATCCATGATCTGAACCTGAGGTTCAGAGGAAATGATGCCCCGACGGACGTCCTCAGCTTCGAGCTGGACGGGCCGTACGGGGAGATGGTGGGGGAGGTCGTGATCTGTCCGGAGTGTGCGAGCCCGGAGATGGGGGTGGAGGAGCTGGTGGTGCACGGGGCGCTGCATCTGGCCGGGATGGACCACGGGGAGGATTTCGAGGGGAGTGAGATGGCGCGGCTGCAGGCGGAGGTGATCGAGGATGCCGGCGGGGCGCGAGGCTGAGCGCGAGAAGAAGCGGCAGCAGGAGGTGACCCGCAGCTTCGAGCACGCCTATCATGGGCTGGTCTACGCGGTGCGCACGCAGCGCAACATGCGCATCCACGTCACCGCGGCGGTGGTCGTGCTCGTGGTGAGCTTGCTGGTGGGGGTGAGCGCGCTCGAGCTGGTGGCCCTGATCCTGGCGATAATGTTCGTTCTGGTGACGGAGTTGCTCAACACGGCGATGGAGTTCGCGGTGGACCTGGTGACCGAGGAGTATCATCCGCTGGCCAAGCTGGCCAAGGACGTGGCGGCCGGGGCGGTGCTGGTCTCCAGCGTGGGGGCGGTGCTGGTCGGGTATCTGGTGCTCGCGGACAAGCTCGGGCCGCCGACGCTGCACGTCATAGAGACCGTGCGCCGCTCGCCGGCGAGCCTGACGCTCGTCGCGCTCGGGCTCGTGGTGCTCCTGGTCTTGCTGGTGAAGGCGCTCACCCACGCGCCGAGCGCCTTCGCCGGGGGGATGCCCTCGGGGCACGCGGCGGTGGCCTTCGGGGGCTGGGTGGCGTTGAGCTTCATCGCCGCCCGCGGGCCGCACGGCGGCATCGTCTCGCTCATCGCGCTCGTCATGGCGCTCCTGGTGTGTCAGAGCCGGGTCGAGGGCGGGATACACAGCGTCTATCAGGTGGTGGCGGGGGCGGTCCTCGGCACCCTCGTGAGCGTGGCGGTCTTCCAGCTGCTGTGAGCGCGCAGAAGAGAGAGGAGCTCCTTCGGGCGGCGCGTGAGGCGTCGGAGCGGGCCTACGCCCCCTACAGCGGCTTCCGGGTGGGGGCGGCGCTGCTCTCGGGGTCGGGGCGGGTGTACACGGGCTGCAACGTCGAGAACGCCTCCTACGGGCTTGCCATCTGCGCCGAGCGGGGGGCGGTCTGCGCGATGGTGGCGTCGGGGGAGCGCGAGATCTCCGCCGTCGCGGTCGCGGGGTCCGGTGCGGCGCCGTGCTTCCCGTGCGGGGCCTGCCGGCAGGTGCTCCTGGAGTTCGGCTGCCGGGAGGTGGTGGTCGAGGAGGACGGGCGGGCGGTGTCGTATCCTTTCGAGGAGATACTGCCGCACGCGTTCGGGCCGGAGGATCTGTAGTGCAGGGTGGAGAGGGTTTCAGGAGCGGGTTCGTCGCGGTCGTCGGGCGGCCCAACGTGGGGAAATCCACGCTCGTCAACCGGCTGGTGGGGGCGAAGGTTTCGATCACCTCGCCGCGTCCACAGACCACCCGCAGCTCGATACGCGGCGTGAAGAACGGTCCCGGGTACCAGATCGTCTTCGTCGACACCCCGGGCTCGCAGAAGCCGCGCGATGCGCTGCGCGCCCGGATGCAGGAGCGGGTCGTCGCGAGCCTCTCGGAGTCCGATGCGATCCTGTTCCTCGTCGACGCGACCCAGGAGATAGGGCGCGGGGACCGCTACGTGGCGGACCTCATCGCGCACTCCGGTACCCCGGCGATCGCCTGCGTCAACAAGGTCGACCTCCTCAGGCGCCGGGACGACGCCCTGCCCGTCGTCGAGGAGGTCGAGGGTTTGGGCGGGTGGCGCGACGTCTTCATGACCAGCGCCGTGAGCGGGCTGAACCTGGGGCCGCTCGAGAGCGCGATAGTCGAGCTTCTGCCCGAGGGGCCGCTCTACTTCCCGGAGGGGCAGGTCACAGACTACCCGGAGTCCATGATCATCGCCGAGTACATCCGCGAGAAGGCCCTCAACGTCCTGCGCGAGGAGGTGCCGCACGCCGTCGCGGTCGAGATAGAGGAGGTCGAGCGCAAGGAGAACGTGACCGTCATCTACGCCATCCTCCACGTCGAGCGTCCCTCCCAGCGCATGATCGTGCTCGGCGAAAAAGGCCGCACCATAAAGCGGATAGGGACCGAGGCGCGTCAGGAGGTCGAACGGCTGCTCGGTACCAGAATATACCTCGATCTCAAGGTCAGGGTGACGCCGGGGTGGCGGCGCGATCCGAAGTTTCTCGAGAGGCTGGGGTTATAATGGCGGTCGTGGAGCGTGTGAGGGAGGTGCGTTCTTGGCGATGAGGGTGCGGGAGTTTGCGAAGACCATAGACCACACCCTGCTCAGGCCGGACGCCACCGAGAAGGAGATCGTGCGGTTGTGCCAGGAGGCGGTCGAGCACCACTTCGCGAGCGTCTGCGTGCCTCCCTGTTACGTCAGGCTGGCCGCGCGGGAGCTGCGCGGGACCGACGTGAAGGTCGGGACGGTGGTCTCGTTCCCGTTCGGGGCGGACGTGACGCGGGTCAAGCAGGCGGCGGTGCGCGACGCGATCTCCGGGGGCGCCTCCGAGGTCGACGTGGTGATGAACATCTCCCGCTTCCTCTCGGGGGACTTCTCCTACGTCGCGGAGGAGCTCTCCAGCCTCACGCAGGAGGTCAGCGTCGTCGCGATGAACAACGGTCTCAACGACGCCGTCCTCAAAGTGATAATAGAGACCGCCTACCTCACGGACGAGATGAAACGCCTGGCGGTGCAGATGGTCGCGGCCAGCGGGGCGGACTTCGTGAAGACCTCGACCGGCTTCGGGCCGGCGGGGGCCAGCGCGAAGGACGTGGCGCTGCTCAGGGAGGAGGCCCCGGAGGGGCTCGCGGTCAAGGCTTCGGGCGGCATCTCGAGCCTGGAGCAGGCGCTCGAGATGCTCAACGCCGGGGCCTCGCGTCTCGGGATGAGCCGCAGCGTGCAGGTCATGAAGGAGGCGGAGGATGGCGGTCTACAGGAGTAGGGGGATCGTCCTCCGCTCCATGCGCTACGGCGAGGCAGACCGCATCCTGGACCTCTACACCGCCGACGGGGGCATGGTCTCGGCGATCGCCAAGGGGGTGCGCCGCCCGCGCTCCCGCTTCGGGGGGCGGCTCGAACCGTTGTGCTGCGTGGAGTTCATGGCCTACCGGGGCCGTACGCTGGATACGATCACCCAGGTCGAGACGCTGCGGAGCTTCCGCGGGGTCAAGGAGGACCTCGCCCGCTTCGAGGCGGCGGGGAGGATGGTGCGCACCGTGCGCGCGCTCGCCGGCGGCGAGGCGGACCGGAGGGTCTTCAACCTGCTCTTCCACGCGCTGGAGGCGCTGGAGGGCAGGGAGGGCGGCTTCGGGGCCGTGGAGGCGGCGTTCGGGCTCAAGCTCGCATCTCTCGCGGGGTATGCTCCCCGGCTCGACGCCTGTGGCGTCTGCGGGGAGGAGGTCGGGGAGGTGGCGCGCTACTCCCCGGAACTCGGCGGGGTGCTCTGCGAGGCGTGCGCGCGGGGGGTCGGGGACGCCTTCGCGCTCGCCCCGGGGGCCGGTCGGGCGCTCGTCTCTCTCCTCGCCGGGCCGATGAGGCTGGCCGCGGTCGAAGGGAGGGTCGAGGAGAGCGTCCTGCGGGCCGTGCGCGCGCACGTGCGCGCGCACGCGCCGGGGGTCTTTTCCATGGAGCGCGCGCTGCGGCGTCCGGCATGAGGGGAGAGAAGGTTCTCAGGGCGTGCCCGGCCAGCTCCGGGCGACTCCGGCCCGAGCCGCCGGACGGCATCCGCAACGAGTTCCAGCGCGACCGCGACAGGATCATCCACGCCAAGGCGTTCCGGCGCCTGATGCACAAGACCCAGGTCTTCATCGCGCCCGACGGGGACCACTTCCGCACCCGGCTCACCCACACGCTGGAGATGATGCAGATCTCACGCACCGTCGCCCGGGCGCTCGGGCTCAACGAGGACCTCACCGAGGCGATCGCGCTCGGCCACGACCTGGGGCACACCCCGTTCGGGCACACCGGCGAGTACGCGCTCGACGGGATACTCGCCTCCTACGGGCGTTCCTTCAGGCACAACGAGCACTCGTTGCGGGTGGTGGACGTGCTCGAGAAGGACGGCCGGGGGCTCAACCTCACCTTCGAGGTGCGCGACGGGATACTCAACCACACCGCGGAGGGGAACCCCGCGACGCTGGAGGGCAGGATCATCCACTTCGCCGACAGGATCGCCTACGTCAACCACGACGTGGACGACGCGCTGCGGGCCGGGGTCATCCGCGCCGAGGAGCTGCCGCGCCGGCCGCTCGAGGTTCTCGGGGAGAGGATGAGCGTCCGGATAGACACGCTGGTGCGCGATCTGATCCGGACCTCCGAAGAGCGGGGGGAGATAGCGCTCTCCGAGCGGATATACGAGCCCTTCATGCAGCTTCGGGCGTGGCTGTTCGAGAACGTCTACCGCAACCCGCGCTCGCGGGAGAACGAGAAGGCCGGGGGGGTGGTGCGCGCCCTCTTCGAGTACTACCTGGAGCACCCCGAGGAGCGCGCGAAGAGCGACCCGGACCCGATCACCGAGACGACGGACTTCGTCGCGGGGATGACCGACCGCTACGCCCTCTCGCTCTACGAGCGGATCTTCGTGCCGCGCAGCGACCCGGATTTCGGCTGATCAGCCCCCGACCCTGAGCCCGGTCTGGGAGACCATGTACCACCGGCCGCCGAAGCTGCGCTTGCCCGCGCCCTTCGTCTCTCCCGGGGCCCGGTCCGCCGAGTAGTAGTAGAGCGGTTGGCCGGCGTAGGTGACCTGCAGGCTGCCGTCGTGGCGCCGGATCGTCCCGAGCTTGCTCGCCGGGATGCCCGACCCGGCGGAGGGAGCCCCTCGCGTGATGAGCGGGGGCCAGACTTTGGCGCAGCTCCCGTAGCAGGTGGATTTGCCTCCGCGGTCGGCGCCGAAGACGTAGAGGGTGTGACCGTTCGGGCCGGTCAGGATGTCCCCGAACCTGCTCGTGCTCCTCGCCGAGATCGTGACGGATCCGCCGGTGTTCTCCTTGCCGCCGGACGACCCTCCGCAGCCGGCCAGCAGCAGGAGCAGGGCCAGGGCCCCGAGCGTGGCGAGAGTGGCGTGTTTCATCCAAAGCCTCCCGGATCTCGTACCATGGAAGTTATACGGTATTGCGCGCGTCTGCGTCTCCCGCCGTCCCGGCAAGGGGCGGCGGATCAGCCGGTGTTCAGCATCCCGGAGGAGATGCCGGAGATCGTGAAGAGCATCGCCCGCGTCACCTCCTCGCGCTCCTCCGAGCCTTCCGGCAGGGAGCGCAGCCTGCCGAGCAGGTTGATCTGTACCTGCGAGATCGGGTCGACGTAGGGGTTGCGCAGCCGGATGGAGCGCTGCAGCACCGGGTTGTTGTCCAGGAGGTTCTCGTTTCGGGTTATGGCGAGGACCGAGCGCACGCACGCCGCGTGCTCGGCGGCGACGCGCTCCCAGAGCCTCCGGCGCAGCTCCTCGTCGGGAAGTAGCGACGTGTAGCCTTCGGCGATGCGCGGGTCGCTCTTTGCGAGCGTCATCTGCATGAAATCCATGAGGGTTTTGAAGAAGGGCCACCTCTCGTACATCCGGCGCAGCGTGCGCAGCCCGCCGTCCCTTCGCGCGTGCTCCGAGAGGGCCGTTCCCGCCCCGTACCACGAGGGGAGCAGGAGCCGGTTCTGCGTCCAGGCGAACACCCACGGTATGGCGCGCAGGCTCTCGACGTCCGGGCGGGAGGCCCTTCGGGCCGGGCGGCTCCCGATGTTGAAGAGCGAGAGCTCGTTTATGGGGGTGGTCGCGGAGAAGAATTCCAAAAACCCCTCGTCGCCGTAGACTAGCGCCCGGTAGACCTCCCGCGAGCGGGCCGAGATCTCCTCCATCGCCCGCACCCACGCTTCTTCGGGCTCGATGGCGCCCTGCCCGGCGCTCGCCTCCAGCACGGCGGCGAGGGTGGTGTCCAGGTTGCGCCGGGCGAGGCCCCGCATGCCGTACTTGAACGAGATCACCTCGCCCTGCTCGGTGATCCTGATGCTCCCCCCGATGGTGCCGGGGGGCTGGGCTTTTATGGCCTCGTAGCTCGGACCTCCACCGCGGCCCACCGAGCCTCCGCGCCCGTGGAAGAGCCGCAGGACGACCCCGTGCTCGCGGGCGACCTCGACCAGCCGCTGCTGAGCCCGGTAGAGCGCCCAGTTGCTGGTGATGTAACCGGCGTCTTTGCCCGAGTCGCTGTAGCCGAGCATCACCTCCTGCAGGTTGCCGTCCCTCTCCACCGAGGAGCGGTAGAAGGGGTCGGAGAGCAGCGCGTCCAGCACCTCCGGGGCGCGCTCGAGGTCGTCGATCGTCTCGAAGAGGGGTGAGACCCGGATCCTGCTCCTTGCACACCCGCCGTCTGTGGAGACGTCGATGAGCCCGGCGAGCCGGGCGAGGAACTGGACGGCAAGCACGTCGCTCGTGTGGTGGGCCATGCTCAGGACGAAGTTCTCGACCGGGCGTCCGGAGAACTCTTCCTGCGCCTTTCTGATGCTCGTGAACGTCTCGAAGACCTCCGAAGCCTCCGGCGAGAGCCCCTCTACCTCCTCCGGAAGCTCGCTGCGGCTTATGAGGGAGCGCAGCAGCGAGCAGCGTTCGTCCTCCCCGAGCGGGAGGAGCTCTCCCACCCCGAGGCGTTGCGTGATCTCCGAGGCGGCCCGCACGAGCCGCGAGCTCTCCTGCCGGACGTCGAGTTTGGCCAGATGGAACCCGAAGACCTCCACCTGACGTACGAGGTCCTCGAGCCTCCCCGAGGCGGTCCTTTCGTCCCCGCCGGAGATCAGGCTACGCCTGATGAGCTCGAGTTCCTCCAGGAGCTCCTCGGCTCCGGCGTAGGCCTGCGGCGAGCCGGGCTCCTCAAGCGTCTTCTTCAGACGACCGGCCACGAGGAGCAGCTTGCGCCGGTAGAGCTCGTCCGGGTCGGCTTCGCTGGAGCATCCCGCGAGCTCCGGGAAGCGCTCCTCGTCCCGGAGCAGCGACTCCCGGAGCTCCGGCGAAACCCCGGAGAACCTGGCGGACTGGCTCAGATGGTCGGCGAGCGCCAGGATGTCTTCCAGGTGCCTGTTCAGGATGAGCCTCCGCTGCATCTCGAGCGCTTCGAGCAGGGTCTCCGGATGCACCATCGGGTTGCCGTCCTGGTCCCCGCCGACCCAGGATCCGAACTCCAGCACCCGTCCGATCTCGAACCTTTCGCCGGGGTAGCGCCGCGCGAGCTCGTCGTCCAGCTCGCGGTAGACGTCGAGCGTGGCGGAGATCAGGGGTTTCTCGAAGAACTGGAGCGTGCGCTCTATCTCCTGCCGCACCTCGGGTCGCCGGGAGCGGAGCTCGTCCGTCTGCCACAGGAGGGAGACCTCCTCGTGCAGCTTCTCTTCGAGGCGCCGCCGCTCCCGCCAGGTGAGATCCCTGACCTCCAGCTCCTCGAGCACCTCCGCTATGCGCGTGTGCTTGTTGCGCACCGTGCGCCGCATGGCCTCGGTGGGGTGCGCCGTGAGGACCAGCGTGACGTTCGTCCGGGCGAGCAGCTCGCGCAGCCGCCGGGCTTCGAGTCCGTCCTCCCTGAAGCCGAGCATGGCGCTGCCGATCGAAGCCCGCTGCGGCGGGTTCTCGTCGGACGATTCGTACTGCCTCCGGCGCCGGACGCGGTGGTAGCGCTCGGCGATGTTGACGAGCTGGAAATACACCGAGAAGGCCCGCACGAGCTTCTCGAGCTCCACCGCGCTCATCGCGGCTATGCGCCGCCGGAGCTTCTCTTCGAGGGCGGGATCGTAGTCGAAGCGCAACCGCTTGCACAGCAGCCGCACCTCTTCCTCTCTCTCGAAAAACTCTCTTCCCTCCCGCTCGATCAGAACCCGCCCCAGCACGCGCCCGAGCCGGTTGATGTCGCGGCGCAGAGGCTCGTCCTTCGGGGCGAAGCTCACCCCGGGGGGAAGGTCCGCGTACTCTCCTCCGGCTCCGAAACTCACGACGCGTAGGGTAACATTACCCCCGGCGGATATCGATTGCGGGGAGCGGGCTGAAGGGTTTTGAGGATCTCACGCCGCACCATAGACGAGGTTCGACAGGCCGCGGATGTCGTCGAGGCGGCCTCGGAGTTCACCGCCCTGCGCAGACAGGGCGCCCGCTTCGTCGGCCTCTGCCCCTACCCGGACCACCAGGAAAAAACCCCTTCGTTCAGCGTCTCCCCGGACCTTGGCCTCTACTACTGCTTCGGCTGCCAGAGGGGGGGAGACGCGATAAAGCTCGTGCAGGATCTGCACTCCACGACCTTCGCCGAGGCCGTCCAGTACCTGGCCGAGAAGAACGGCCTGCGCATCGAATACGAATCCTCCTCCCCCGAAGAGGCGGAGAGGGCCCGACGGGCCGAGTCCCGCCGGCGCAGGATCTACCGGGCCCTCGCCGCCGCCGCCGTCTACTACCACAAGTTCCTCACCCACTCCCGCGCCGCAGAGGGCGCGCGGAGGTACCTCGCAGAGCGCGGAATCTCGCAATCTACTATAGGAGAATTCAGGCTGGGCTATGCGCCGGAGGGGGGGAGGGAGGCGTTCGTGCGGGCGATGCGGAAGGTCAGGGTCGGGGAGGAGGAGCTCGGGCTCGCGGGGCTGCTGTCGCGTCGGGGGAGGGAGCGGTTTGCGGGCAGGATCACGTTTCCGATCTCGGATCGTCGGGGGCGGGTGGTGGGTTTCGGGGCGCGGGTCGTCGGGGAGGGGATGCCCAAGTACCTGAACACGCCGGAGACCGAGGTCTTCAACAAGCGGAACCTGCTGTACGGGCTGCCGCAGGCGGCGGGGGCGATGCGAAGGGAGCGATCGGCGGTGGTCGTGGAGGGGTATACGGACGTGCTGATGCTCCATCAGGGAGGGGTGGAGAACGTGGTGGCGACGCTCGGGACGGCGATGACCGAGGCGCACCTCAGGACCCTGAGCGCCCACGCCGACACCATATACCTCCTGTTCGACCCGGACGCCGCGGGCGAGAAGGCCGTGGAGCGGGTCACCGCGGCCGCGGCCCGGTTCAGGCTCGACGTGCGGGTCATGAAGCTCGAGGAGGACCCGGCCGACTGGGTCCTCTCGCACCCGGCCTCCGAGCTCTCCTCCATGCTCTCCGGCGCCGTGCCGGTCATGGAGTACGGCATCCGGCGCATCGCCGGGCGGTACATGGGGGCCGACGCCGCGAGCCGATCGCGGGCCCTGCCGGAGGTGCGCGCCATGATCCGGGGTCTGCACGATCCCGTACTGCGCCGGGAGGCCGTGCGGATCGCCTCGGAGGCCCTCGGGGTTCCGGCCCGGCTCCTGCAGGAGCGTTCCGTCGGGGACGTGCCGGTGCGGGGGTATGACCGTCCCTCCCCGGACGACCCACACCTGCAGGCCGGGCGCGAGGTCCTGGCTCTCATGCTCACCCGGCCCGATCTCACCGGCCCTCTCCTCCGCCAGGGGGTGGATTCCCCGGTCCTGCCGGAGCCCTTCTTCCTGCGGCAAGAGGACTTCTCGGACCGCGAACAGGCGGAGATCTTCTCCATCCTCGGGGATCACGCCGGGGAGAGCCTCGACGGCGTGCTCACCGACGAGCGGCTCCGGAGCAGGATGGACGCCGTCGGTGAGCTGGCCAGCTACGGAGAGCGGCTCTATCCCACCCGCGAGTCGGTGCGCGAAGCCTGGCTGCGCCTCGGCGTCCTCAGCTGCCGGCGCCGCAAACGCGAGACCACCGACTACGACCTCAAGGCGAAGCTGCACGCCCGTGCCCGCCTGCTGGAGAGGGCGATGCGCGACGTCCCCGCCGTTCCTTGAATACCAGACCCTCCACCCGTATAATTACGCCCCGCAAATATTCCCCTGTAGCTCAATTGGCAGAGCATTCGGCTGTTAACCGAAGGGTTGCTGGTTCGAGTCCAGCCAGGGGAGCCCCCAGCGGGCCCATAGCTCAGTTGGTCAGAGCATCCGACTCATAATCGGACGGTCCCAGGTTCGAGTCCTGGTGGGCCCACACCCCTTACCACCATCTCCCAGAAATCATAGCCCCAATTTCATCTTCTCCGATATGTTGTAGCGCGCGATATGCACGCCCCGACATATTGACATTCCATCCCGCGCGCAGACCCTTCGGCCACCCCGGACATCTTCCACGAAAAATCCCCTGTTAGAGGGAGTCCATACCCCTGGGGAGGGGGGATAAAGGCGTATCGACGACCTCCAGATGGTGTTGGAGGGGTTCTCGCACCACCACCGATTGCGGTTTGGAGATGGATATGCAAGAATCAGCGCAGCCGTGGGTCAAAGTGGAGCGTAGTGGGAGGGAGGTGCCCTGGCTCTTCTTGGCGAGTACGAGCACACGCTGGACGAGAAGGGGCGTCTCACCCTCCCTTCCAAGCTCCGGCCGTACTTCGAGGGTGGCATCGTGATCACCAAGGGTGTGGACCGGTGTCTGTTTGCGTTTCCGCCCGAGGAGTGGGCGGCGTTCAAGGCCAACATAAAGGCCAATGCCGATCTTTCGGCGCGGGGGCGTCAGCTCTCGAGGATGTTCTTTTCGATGGCCTTCGAGGCGACGCTCGACCGGCAGGGGCGTGTTTTGATCCCGGCGAAGCTCGCACGCTATGCCGGGCTGGAGCGGGAGGTGACTCTCGCCGGCGTCGATGACCGGCTGGAGATCTGGGACACCGGGGAGTGGAACCGCTACGTGGAGAGCGCGGACGAGAGCTTCGCTGAGATCGTCGAGGAGTTCGCCGGGAGGGAGCTGTAGGCGTGATGGCGCTCTCGCACACGCCGGTCATGCTCGAGGAGGTGATGGAGGCGCTCGACCTCCGGGGCTCCGAGACGGTGGTCGACGCCACCTTCGGCGGCGGCGGGCACACCCGCAGGATACTGGAGCTGCTCGGGGAGGATGGGAGAGTCGTTGGGGTGGACCGGGACCCGGAGGCGGGGCGGCGGGCCGCGCTGGTGCGCGACGCGCGCTTCGTCTTCCGTCCCGGCCCCTACGACGAGGTCCTGCGGGAGATGGTCGAGGAGGGCTGGCGGGTCGACGCGGTCCTCTTCGACCTCGGGCTCTCGAGCCACCAGGTCGACGACCCCGGCCGGGGCTTCAGCTACGTGCGCGAGGGGCCGCTGGACATGAGGATGGACCCGACCTCTGGCGTCTCCGCGGCGGGCTTCCTGAACGGGGCTTCCGAAGAAGAGATCACGGAGGTCCTCGTGCGCCACGGGGACGTCGTGCGGGGCGAGGCCCGCCGCATCGCGCGGGAGGTCGTCGCGCGGCGCCCGCTTTCGACCACGACGGATCTCGCGGAGGCGGTGAGGGCGGCGGTCGGCTGGAGGCGTCGGGGGGGCAATCCTGCCAAGCGCGTCTTTCAGGCGGTGAGGATGCACGTCAACGACGAGCCCGGCGGGCTCCGGCGCGCGCTCGAGGCCACGGAGCGTCTGCTCCGGGAGGGAGGGAGGCTCGTGGTCGTCTCCTTCCACTCCGGGGAGGACCGGATCGTCAAGCGGTTCATAAAGGAGAGGGAGGGCAGGTGCACCTGTCCCCCGGAGCTGCCGGTCTGCGTCTGCGGGGCCCGTCCGACGTTCCGGCGGGCGAAGGTGATGCGTCCCTCGCGGGAAGAGGTGGGGCGCAACCCCCGCAGCGCCTCCGCCCGGCTCAGGAGCGCCGTACGTACCGCCGAGCCTCCGAGGGAGGGTGAGGCTTAGGTGGCCGTCCCGCAGGAGAACCGGGGGCGTGCGTGGTCGCCGGAGATCTGGGAGAGGGGCGACGAGCGGGAGCGTGAGATCCGGCGGCGCGAGATCCGGCGCCGCCGGCAGCTGCGCCGGCGTGCCGCCATCCGGCGCCGGAGGTTCCTCGCGCTCGTCGTCGTCCCCGTGCTGCTGATGCTCGGCAACGTCTACGTGCACGCCATCTCGAGCCGGCTGGACGCCCGGGTGCAGGATCTCAGGCAGCAGCAGGCCCGGATGCAGGCTCAGGGGGAGAAGCTCGACGTCCGGGTGGCGCGGCTTTCGCGGCCGCAGAGGATACGCACCCTGGCACGTACGGAGCTCGGGATGAAGGACCCGGGCGGCAACGAGATGAAGGTCTACGTCGTAGGGAGAAAGATCGGGGAGGATGGGGAGAATGCCCAGAAGAAGAGCGCCAAAGGAGGAGGAAGATAGGCGGAGGATGAAAACCGGGCGCGGGAGACGATCCCGCGCGCGTCCCGGATCCGGCCGCTCGCGCCTGCGGGCGGTGGCGGCCGGGGTGGCCGTCGCGGGGATTCTCCTGGGCAGCAGGGCGGCCTATCTGAGCCTGGACGGTACCGGGGCGTACAGGGCTTTGGCCTCCGAGCAGGCGGGGGGAGTGGCCCAGCAGGACGCCGCCGCCGGGCGCGGGAGCATCCTCGGCGCCGGCGGTCAGAAGCTCGCGACCTCCGTCAGGACCGCCGACGTGGTGGCCACGCCCTACCAGATCAAAGACCCGAAGAAGGCCGCCGCGAAGCTCGCGCGCGTCCTCGGGGGGCAGATGAAGCAGAAAGAGATCGAGGGGCTGCTCACCAAACGGGGGTCGAACGGCAGGCTGAGCGGTTACAGCGTCGTGGCCCGGAACGTGGACCTCGACGTCGCCCGCAGGGTGCGCGACCTCGGCATAGAGGGTATATACACCATGCCGGACGCGAAGAGGGTCTATCCGGATGGTGATCTCGCGAGCCAGCTTCTCGGTTACTACAGCGACTACGGCAGGGCCTACGGGGGCGTGGAGGCGACCTACGACAAGAGGCTCTCGAAGGGGCAAGACGTGCGCCTGACCATAAACGCCGCGGTGCAGCAGCAGCTGCAGAAGGCCCTCTCGGACTCCATGCACCGCTTCCACGCGAGGAGCGCCAGGGGGCTCGTCATGAACGTGCGGGACGGGTCCATCGTCGCGCTCGCCAACGTTCCCGGCTACGACGACAACCACTACGACCAGGCGCCGGGCGCACTCCAGCGCGACCGGGTGCTCACCGACCCGTACGAACCGGGCTCGACCTTCAAGGCCTTCACGGTCGCCGCGGCGTTGCAGGAGGGGGTCATAACGCCCCACACCACCTTCGCGGTGCCGGATCAGATCCAGATCCCCGGTGCCGTGGTGCACGATTCCCTGCCGCACCCGGTGGAGCAGATGACCCCGGCGAAGGTCTTGCAGGTCTCGAGCAACGTGGGGGCGACCAAGATCGCCGAGAGGCTCGGGGGGCGGCGGCTCTACGAGTACATAAAGCGGTTCGGGTTCGGGAAGAAGACCGGGATAGACCTCGCCGGCGAGTCGCCGGGGTACGTGCCTCCGTATCGGCAGTGGAGCGGGACGACGATAGGCAACATCCCGTTCGGGCAGGGGCTCACCGTCACCCCGCTGCAGCTCGCCGCCGGCTACGCGGCGATCGCCAACGGCGGCCGGCTCGTCACCCCGCACGTGGTGCAGGGGCACGACACGAAGCCCGGACCCCGGGTGATAAGCCCCAGAACCTCATCTATAGTAAACGGGATGCTCCAGAGCGTGGTCGACAAGGGGACGGGAGTTTGCGCCAGGATCCCAGGATACCGGGTCGCCGGGAAGACCGGGACGGCCCAGAAGGTCGATCCCGCGACCGGCACCTATTCGACCACGGACTACGTCGCGTCGTTCATCGGGTTCGCCCCGGCGAACGACCCCAGGTACCTCGTGCTCATGATCGTCGATGACCCGCAGGGGGACATCTACGGCGAGACGGTCGTGGCACCGTACTTCAGGGAGGTCATGGGCTACACATTGAGCTACTACAACGTGCCGCCCGACCCACGGGTCGCGGGCGTGGCCCCCGACAAGAAGGCGGTCTGCCGGACATGAGGAGCACGCCGCTCGAAGAGGTGGCCCGGGTGATCGGGGCCCGGATGGTGGGCGTACGGGCCGGACGGACGGTGCGCGGCGTGTGCATCGATTCCCGCCGGGCGGGGCCGGGCGAGCTCTTCTTCGCGCTCAGGGGGCGCGTGGACGGCGCCGAGTACGCCGGGGACGCCCTCGCGCGCGGGGCGGTGGCGGTGGTCGCCGGCCGGCCGGTCGAGGGGCCCACGCTCGTGGTGGGCGACCCGCTCGATGCCCTGCAGCGTCTGGCGCGCTGGAGCATCGAGACCTGGGAGCCCGAGCCCCCGGTCGTCGTCGGGATAACCGGCAGCGTCGGCAAGACCACGACAAAGGACGCGCTCGCCGCCATCCTGAGGACAGCGGGCAGGCACGTTGCCGCCACCGGCGGCAACTACAACAACGAGATCGGGCTGCCGCTCACCGTACTCTCGGCGAACGAGAGCTCGGAGGTGATGGTGCTCGAGATGGGGGCGACGCACGAGGGTGACATCGCCCACCTCTGCCGGATCGCCCCCCCGCGGGTGGGTGTTCTCACCGCCATCGCCCCGGTGCACCTGGACACTTTCGGGAGCATCGAGGGCATCGCCCGGGGCAAGGGGGAGCTCGCGCGCTCGCTCCCCGACGACGGCGTGATGGTCGCGCCGGTGGGGGTTCCCCCGGCCGCGATCGCCGAGGGGAGGAACCTCCGCCGCCGGATAACCTTCGGCCGGGGGCGGCAGGAAGGCGTGGACCTCTGGGCCTCGGAGGTCAGGGAAGGGCCGGAAGGGCTCGGTTTCAGGATGCACCTCGGACGGCGGAGCGTGCCGGTGCAAAGCCCCGTCTTCGGGACGCACCTGGTCGAGCCGCTGCTCGCCGCCTCGGGCGGGGCGCTCGCTCTGGGGCTCTCGCTGGAGGAGTGCGCGGCGGGGCTCTCGCGGGTGAAGCGTACCGGGCTGCGCGGGGAGGTCTACCACCTGCGGGGGGACATAGTGCTCTACGACGACACCTACAACGCCTCTCCGGCGGCGATGCAGGCCGTGCTGCGCTACGCGAGGGCTCAGGCCGGAGAGCAGGGGCGGAGGTGCGTCGCCGTGCTCGGCGGGATGTACGAGCTCGGGCTCTGGGCCCGGGAGTACCACCGGGAGATCGGACGCCTCGCGGACGAGCTCGGCTTCGATCTTCTGGTCTGCGTGGGCGACGAGGCGCGCTGGTACGCCGAGGGTTTCTCCGGCGAGGCCGTCCTGTGCGGGGACGTCGAAGAGGCGCACGGGGTGCTGGAGGAGCGCCTGGAGGACGGGGATTACGTGGTCGTCAAGGGGTCGCGCGGCGTCGGGCTCGATGCCCTGACCCGCAGGCTGAGAGAGAACCTGGCCGTTGTTTAGCGTGATTCTGGGAGCCGGGGTCGCTTTCTTCGTGACGGTCAGCCTCGGCTCCAAGTTCATAGCGTTTCTGCAGAGCCGGAAGTTCGGCCAGTTCGTACGCGAGGAGGGTCCGCAGACGCACCTGATCAAGGCGGGCACCCCGACGATGGGCGGGGTGGTCATGCTGCTGGGGCTCCTGGGGGCGCTGGTGGTCGTGGCGCGGCTCAACTGGACGACGGTGGCGATGCTGATAATCATCGCGGTGGCCGCCGGGATCGGGCTCTACGACGACTGGCAGAAGATCTCCAAGCGGCGCAGCGAGGGGCTGAGCGCCCGCTACAAGTTCCTCTTGCAGGTGGGGGCGGTGGTGGTCGCGGACGTGCTGGCGCTGCACTACGTCGGGATGACGCAGGAGGTCGTGGTGCCGGGGCTCGACCGGAACCTGATGCTCGGTCCCGGATCGCTCGGGGTGGTGTTCTTCTGTTTGTTCTCGCTGCTCGTCATAGCCGGGACGACGAACGCGGTGAACCTCACCGACGGGCTCGACGGGCTCGCGGCCGGGACCGGAACGCTGGCGCTCGCCGCCTACACCGGGATAGCCTTCCTCGAGCGGCAGTACGACGTGGCCGTGATCTGCGGGGCGATGGCCGGGGCGGCGGTCGGCTTCCTGTGGTACAACGCGCACCCCGCGGAGGTGTTCATGGGGGATACCGGGTCTCTGGCCATCGGAGGGGTGCTCTCCGCGGCCGCCATCCTGACCAAGACCGAGCTGATCCTGCCGGTGGTGGGCGGGCTGTTCGTCATAGAGGCCCTCTCGGTGATCATCCAGTACACGGTCTTCAAGATGACCGGCCGGCGGGTGTTCAAGATGGCCCCGATCCACCACCACTTCGAGCTCTCGGGGTGGAAGGAGAACAAGGTCGTGGTGCGTTTCTGGATCGTGCAGGCGGCCTTCGCCGCCTCGGGGTTCATCCTCTACTACTTCACCCTCTACAACCCGGCGTGAGGAGGTCATGAAGTCAGGGAAGACACTGGTTTACGGGCTCGGGGAGTCGGGGCGCGCGGCGTGCCGGGCGCTGCTCGATGAGGGCGGGATGGGGGTCGTCGCCGCGGACCTGGCGGACTCCCCGGAGCTGCGCCGGGTCGTGCGGGAGCTCGGGGTCGAGGGACGGCTCGGGGTCTCCCCGGACGAAGCCCTGGAGGGCGTCGGGCGGGTGGTGGTGAGCCCGGGCGTGCCGCCCTCCGACCCGGTGCTCTCGGCCGCGGAGAAGAGGGGGATGGAGATCGTGCCCGAGGTCGGGGTCGCGCTCGGGATGCTCGGAGGTGGGGTGCGGGTCGCGGCGGTGACGGGCACCAACGGCAAGACCACCGTGGTGGACATGGCGGGCGCGATGCTGCGCGAGGCCGGCTTGGATCACGCCGTGGCGGGCAACTCCTGGCGGGCGCTCAGCGGTTGTGTCGAGGAGGCGCGGCGCGCGGGGGTGCTGCTGCTCGAGCTCTCCTCCTTCCAGCTCCACTACCTCGAAGGGTTCGGTTTCGAGGCCGCGGCCCTCCTCAACGTGCGGCCGGATCACCTCGACTGGCACTCCTCCTTCGAGGAGTACGCCCGGGACAAGCTCAGGATCTTCGCGGGGCAGCGGCCGGAGGATCTCGCCGTCGTGAGCGCCCGTGACCCGGTCGGGAGCGGGGCGGTGTCCTCACTCGCGGCCGAGACGCTCGTGGTCGGGGAGGAGGGAACGGAGGTGCGCGACGGGTGGCTCCTTCTGCGCGGCGAGCGTCTCGTCGAGACCGGGCGGCTCTCTTTCACCGGCCGGCACAACCTGGAGAACGCGCTCTTCGCGGCGGCCCTGGCGCAGAGGCTCGGCGCGGACCGGGCCGGGATCGCCGCGGCCCTCGTCTCCTACCGGCTCAAGCCGCACCGCCTGCAGGTCGTCGCCGAACGGGGGGGCGTGCTCTACGTGGACGACTCGAAGGCGACCAACCCCTCCTCGGTCGCCGCCGCCCTGGAGAGCTTCGACCGGCCGGTGGTGCTCCTGCTCGGAGGCTCGGAGAAGGAGACCGGCTTCGGGGAGCTTCTGCCCGTCCTCGGCCGCTGCCGGGCGGTGGTCTGCTTCGGGAAGGCCGGGCCGGGGATACACGAATATCTGGCGCGGGAGGCGGCGATGGACGGGAGGCTGTTGCTGGTGCCCGACCTCGCCCGGGCGGTGGAGGCGGCGCGTCGGGAGGCCCGGACCGGGGACGTGGTGCTCCTCTCGCCCGGATGCGCGAGCTTCGACGAGTTCTCCGGATACGCCGAGCGGGGAGAGGCCTTCACCCGGCTCGTGAAGGAGGAGGGATAGATGGGCCACGGTACCTCCCTGCGGTCCAACCTGTTCCTCGCCACGCTCGGGCTCTCGCTGCTCGGGGCGGTGATGGTCTACTCGGCCACCTACCGGGACTACGGGGCGCACTACCTGATCGTGCGCGCGGCGCACATCGTGCTCGGGGTCGTCATCTTCGCGGTAGTCAGGAAGATCCGATACACCACGTGGCGCAGGGTCTACCCGGCCTTCTACCTGGCCGTGCTCGCGGCCCTGCTTCTGGTCCTGGTGCCGGGGATCGGGACCGAAGTCGGGGGGGCGAGGAGGTGGTTCGACCTGGGGTTTTTGAGCCTGCAGCCCTCGGAGTTCGCCAAGCTGGCCGCCATCTTCGTCGCGAGCTTCGCGCTCGCCCGCTACCGGCCCGGCCGGAAGTTCCCGGTCGGCGCGCTCGCGGCGGTCGGGCTGCTCTTCCTGCTGGTGGTCGCCGAGCCGGACTTCGGGACCTCGCTCGTGATCCTCTCCGGGGTCGGCGGGGTGCTCCTCGCCTCCGAGGTGCGAACCCGGAGCCTGCTCTCGCTGGGGGCCGTCTCTACCGTAGGGCTCGTCGGGGTCATGCTGCTCGAGCCCTACCGCAGGCAGCGGTTCCTCGCCTTCCTCGACCCGTGGTCCTCGGCCAGGGGATCGGGGTACCAGATCGTGCAGTCGATGCTGGCGATAAGGAGCGGCAACCTCCTCGGGGCCGGGCCCGGCGCCGGGGAGCGGGTGGCCTACATCCCGGAGATACGGACGGACATGGTCTTCGCGCTCATCGGCGAGGAGCTCGGCCTGATAGGGATGCTCGTCGTCATCGGGGTCTTCGTCTTCGTCGCGCTCGCCGGCTACAGGATCGCGCTCGGCGCGCCCACGACCGCCGCGCGCTGCGTGGCGGCCGGGATCACGACGATGCTCACCGTTCAGGCGGTCTTCAACGTCGGGGCGGCGACCGGTGTGCTGCCGCTGGCCGGGATGACGCTCCCGTTCGTGAGCTACGGCGGATCGAGCCTGATGGTATCTTTTGCAGCCGTCGGTATCCTCTACCGGATATCCGAGGACAGCGAGCGAGTGAGAGAGGTCGATGCGGGTGCGAGCGCCAGCGAGGATACTGATAGCGGGCGGCGGGACGGGCGGGCACGCGATCCCCGCGCTGTGCGTGGCCGGGGAGCTCGCCGGGCGGGGGGCCACGGTTGAGTTCGTGGGCGCCTCTTCGGGGATAGAGGCGGATCTGGTGCCCCGGGCGGGATACCCCTTCCACCCGCTGCCGCTGCGGGGGATGGCGGGCGGCGTCTTCGACCGGGGACGGGCGGCGGCGCTCTTCGCCCGGGCCGTGCTCGCCTGCCGCGGGCTGATGCGCTCTTTCGAGCCCGGTGCGGTGCTCGGGGTCGGGGGGTACGCGAGCGCGCCGGCGGTGGCCGCGGCCCGTTCGCTCGGGATACCGACGTTCCTGCACGAGCAGAACTCGGTGCCCGGCCGGGTGAACCGGCTGGCGAGCCGCGTGGCCTCCGGTACGTTCGTGACCTTCCCCGAGGCGGCCGGGGTGCTGCGCGGGGCGCGGGTGGTGGGGATGCCGACCCGGCGCGAGTTCTTCGCGGCGGACAGGGAGAGGGCGCTCGGAGAGCTCGGCCTCGAGCCGCCGGTCGTCCTCGTCTTCGGCGGGAGTGGGGGGGCGCTCAGGATCAACCTGGCCGCCCAGGAGGCCTTCGGCTCCGGCGAGACCCCGTACACGGTGGTGCAGGTCGCGGGCAGGAGGGACTACGGCCGGCTCTCGACGAAGAACCCGCGGCACCTCATACTGGAGTACGAGCCCGAGCTTTGGCGCTACGTCGCGGCCTGCGAGCTCGCGGTCACGAGGGCCGGCGCCGGCTCGCTCTTCGACCTGGCGGCGGCCGGGAGGGCGGCTATACTCGTCCCCTACCCCTACGCCGCCCAGGACCACCAGCTGCACAACGCCCGCTACTTCACCGAGCGCGGGGCGGCGGAGATGATGCTGGACGGGGAGGTCGACGCCCGGAGGTTGAGGGAGAGGGTCGAGGGGCTGCTCGGCGACGGGGAGCGCCGGGAGCGGCTCGCCGCCCGGATGAAAGAGCTGGCGACGCCGGATGCCGCCTCGGAGGTGGCCGCGGCCCTCGTCGAGGCGGCCCGGCGGAAGGAAGATCAGGGGAGGGTACGGAAGTGAGGATACACATGGTCGGGATCGGGGGAGCCGGGATGAGCGGCATCGCCCAGATCCTCCACGCCAGAGGGCACGAGGTGACCGGCTCCGACCTCAAGGAGTCCAGCTACACGAAGAGGCTGCGCGAGGCGGGGGTTCCGGTGGTGATCGGTCACGACGCCTCCAACGTCGGGGAGGCGGAGGTCGTGGTGGTCTCGACGGCGATCCCGAAGACCAACCCGGAGGTTCTCGAAGCGAGAAGGAGAGACATCCCCGTCATCCCCCGGGCGCAGGCCCTGGCCAAGATACTGGAGGGCAAACGGGGTATCGCGGTCGCCGGGACCCACGGCAAGACGACCACGACGAGCATGATCGCCCACGCCCTCAGGGTTCTCGGGGAGAACCCGACGGCGCTCGTCGGCGGGGAGCTCAACGATATCGGATCCAACGCCCTGGACGGTGCGGGGGAGCTCGTGGTGGCCGAGGCGGACGAGAGCGACCGCTCGCTGCTCTACCTGAGGCCGGAGGCCGCCGTGGTGACCAACGTCGAGTTCGACCACCCGGACTTCTACCACTCGCTCGACGACGTCCTGGAGACCTTCTCCCGCTTCGTCGGGGGGTTGCCGGAGGACGGCCTGCTGGTGACCTGCGCCGAGGACGAGCGCTGCCTGAAGCTCGCCTCCCGGGCTCCGTGCGAGGTGGTCACCTACGGCATCTCCGGCGGGGAGCTCCGGGCGCGCATACTCGGCCCGAACCGCTACGTTCTGCTCGAGGACGGGAAGGAGCTCGGCGAGGTCGAGCTCGGCGTCTTCGGGAGGCACAACGTGCTCAACTCGCTCGCTGCGGCCGCGGTGGCGCGCTGGCTCGGCCACGACGCCTACGAGGCGGCCCGCACGCTCGCGACGTTCTCCGGGGTGCGGCGACGCTTCCAGCTCAAGGGGGTGCGCTCGAACATCAGGGTCGTCGACGACTACGCCCACCACCCGACCGAGCTCGCCGCGACCCTCGAGGTGGCGCGGGCGACGCTGGAGCCCGGAGGTAGGGTGATCGCGGTCTTCCAGCCGCACCGCTACTCGCGCACCCGCCGGCTCTACCGGGAGTTCGGCGGGGCGTTCTCGGCGGCGGACGCGGTGCTCGTCACCGAGGTCTACGGTGCGGGGGAGATGCCTCTTCCGGGGGTGAACGGGAAGCTGATCGTCGACGCGATCTGCGACGTGCCGCACCGGCCCGAGGTCTACTACCTCCCGGAGCTCAACGTCATCCCCCGCGTCCTGCGCGAGATCTGCGAGAGCGGGGACACCGTGCTCACCCTCGGCGCCGGGGACGTCTCCAGGGTCGGCGATGAGCTGCTCGCCATACTCTGAGGGGAGGGTCGTGCGCTTCTCGCCGGGCCGCTTCTTGCGTGCGATTTCGGTCTCGGTCGCCGTCGCCGCCCTGACCGCCGCGACCGTCTACATCGTCTCCGGGCTGCTCTTCCCGGTGAAGGGCGTCAGGGTCACGGGCAACAGCGTGGTCCCCGCCCGGGAGGTCCGGGCCCAGATCCCGGACCGCTCGAGCCTCCTCACCCTCAACTCCGGGCTTCTGGTCCGGAGGCTCGAGACCAACCCCTGGATCGAGGACGCGAGGGTGCTGCGGGACTGGAGATCGGGTATAGTCACGGTCCAGGTAGAGGAGCGGCGGGCCGTCCTGGAGGCGAACGTCTCTGGAAAGAAGATCTTCGTCGCGCAGGACGGGACCCGGCTGCCGGGCGCGGGGGGTGCCCGGCTCAGCCCCGTGAACCTCGACCGCTACGAGCTCGAGAGGGTGGTGGACGGTATCAGGGTGCTCGAAAAAAACGGCGTGCGCGTGCAGAGGATAAGCAGCGTGACCCCCGGTGGGGTCTACGCCCGGGCGTCCGGGCGCGAGGTGGTGTTCTACGGAAAGGTGACGACCGCGCAGGCCCGGGCGCTGAAAGAGATCATGCGCCGCAACCCCACCGCGAAGGTCTTCGATCTGCGCTCGCCGGAGCGCGTGGTGGTCGGCAGCTCCGGGGATGCCGGCCGGGGGTAACGAAAGCGCGGGCACCTCACGACGCCCGGTCTACGCGCTGGACGTCGGCACCACGAAGGTGGTCGCGCTCGCCGGTCTGCCCCCCGAAGGGGAGACCCCGGCCGAGGTGGTCTCGGTGGGCGAGGTGCCGAGCCGCGGTCTCAGGAAGGGCGTCGTGGTGGACCGGGACGCCGCCGCCGATACAGTGGCGCGGGCGCTGGAGCGTTGCGGGGTCCCGGCCGGCTCGCGGGTCGTCGTGGGTATCGCGGGCAGCCACGTCGAGTGCGCCCGGGTCGAGGTCACGCTGCTCAACCGCGGGGAGGACCTGACGGTCACGCAGCCCTTCCTGGAGCGGCTCGAGGAAGAGGCCCGCCTGTCGGCCACCCGCGAGGGGAGGCAGGTCATACACGTCGTGCCCCGCGAGTACGTCCTCGACGGCTCGAACGGGGTGCGACATCCGCTCGGGCTGGCGGCCCGGCGGGTGACGCTGCGCGCGAGCGTCGTGAGCGGCGCGGTGACCAGCATCCAGAACCTCCTGTACGCCGTGGAGGACTGCGGGGTCGAGGTGGCCCGCATCGTCCTGGAACCCCTCGCCTCCGCCGAGGTCTGCCTCCCCGAACGGGCCCGTGCCAGGGGCGCGGTACTCCTGGACATAGGCGGCGGGACCACCGACCTCGCGGTCTTCGAGGACGGGGTGATGGTGCACGCCGCGGTCATCCCGATCGGCGGGGAGAGCTTCTCCTCGGACGTGGCCTACGGCATGAAGGTGTCTTTCGAGGTCGCCGAGAGGCTCAAGGTCCGCTACGGTTCGGCCCTCTCCCGGACCATAGACCCCGTCGCCGCCGTCAGGCTCGGCAACCGCTACTACAACGCCCACTTCCTGAGCGAGATCCTCGAGTACCGCGCCAGGGAGGTCTTCGAGTACGCCCGCGACGCCCTGCGCGAGGCCAGCGTGAAGGGCCTCCTGCCCGGCGGCGTCTTCCTCACCGGCGGCGGGTCGCTCCTCGAAGGCATGGACGAGGTGTGCGAGGAGATCCTGGGGATGCGCGCCTCGAAGGCGGCCCCGCGCCGGCTCGAAGGGAACGCTAAAGCTCTACGCAAGCCTCAGTATTCGACCGCGGTCGGGCTGCTGGGTTTCGGACCCCGACACAATGAACCTGTAGCAGAGGGTGAGGGTGCAACGAAATTCAGTTTTGGTAGCATTGTGGCCGCTATCAAGAGTTGGTTTCGGGGCGAGTGAGTAGCAAAGAGGAAACTTCGGGAGAACAGGCGTTGGAGGAAGAGCACGGATGTTAGACGCGGGCACGAACTATCTGGCGGTCATAAAGGTCGTGGGCATCGGCGGGGGCGGGACCAACGCCGTCAACCGCATGATCAACTCCGGTCTGCAGGGGGTCGAGTTCGTCGCGATCAACACCGACGCGCAGGCGCTGCAGATGTGCGATGCGGACCAGAAGATCCACATCGGGGAGAAGATCACGCGGGGCCTCGGCGCCGGGGCGGATCCGAAGATCGGGATGGAGGCCGCCGAGGAGAACAAGCAGGAGATAGAGGAGGCCCTCAGGGGGGCGGACATGGTCTTCATCACCGCCGGGAAGGGCGGGGGCACGGGGACCGGGGCCGCGCCGGTCGTCGCGAAGATAGCGCGCGAGCTCGGGGCGCTGACGGTCGGGGTGGTGACCCGGCCGTTCACCTTCGAGGGGCGGCGGCGCTCGACCTACGCCGAGGAGGGGATAAAGCGCCTCAAAGAGAACGTCGATTCCCTGATCGTCATCCCCAACGACCGTCTGCTGCAGGTCGCCGAGAAGCGCACCAGCATGATGGACGCCTTCAAGATGGCCGACGACGTGCTGCGCAAGGGCGTGCAGGGGATAACGGACCTGATAACCGTGCCCGGCCTCATAAACCTCGACTTCGCCGACGTACGCACGATCATGCAGAACTCCGGGTCCGCGCTGATGGGCATCGGGGAGTCCAACAGCGAGAACCGCGGCGTGGAGGCGGCTAAGGCGGCCATCTCGAGCCCGCTGCTCGAGGCGAGCATCGAGGGGGCGACCGGGATCATCCTGAACATCACCGGCGGGCCGGACCTCGGGCTCTTCGAGGTCAACGAGGCCGCCGAGATCGTACACGGCGCGGCGCACGAGGATGCGAACCTGATCTTCGGGGCCGTCGTAGACGAGAACTTCGGCGACAAGGTGAGCGTGACGGTCATCGCCACCGGCTTCGACGAGCGTCTCGCCAACCAGCGGCGCGAGCGGCCGGCGTTCGAGCCGCGGGAGAGCGGGTCCTCCTCCGAGGCCGACGGCGACGAGGACTCCCTTGACATCCCCGCGTTCCTGCGCCGCCGCTAGCGGCCTCCACACCGCCCCCGGCGGGGCCGTCTACCTCGCCCCCGAGCCTCAGCCCGAGGGCGCGCGGGTGTGGTTCTTCACCCGGCGTGGGGGCGTCTCGGCTCCACCCTACGCGAGCCTGAACGTCTCCAGGGCGGTCGGGGACGACGAGGAGGCCGTCGCGCAGAACCTGCGCCTGGTCTCCCGGGCGCTCGGGGACGCGCCGAGGGCCTGGGCCGCCCAGGTCGCCGGAGACACGGTGGTCGAGGTCTCCGAGGGCGGCTTCGCCGGGGAGGCCGACGCGCTCGTGAGCCGGGAGCGGGGGCTCGCGCTCACCGTCACCGTGGCCGACTGCGTGCCGGTCGTGCTCGTGGGGGAGGAGCAGGTCGCGATCGTCCACTCCGGCTGGCGGGGGACGCTCGCCGGCATCTCCGGGAAGACCGTCCGGAGCATGCGCTCCCGCCCCCGCCTCGCGTACATAGGGCCCTGCATCCGGCGCTGCTGCTACGAGGTATCGCCCGGGCTCGCCGGGCGCTTCGCGGAGAAGTTCGGGGAAGAGGTCGTCACCGGTCGGATGCTCTCGCTCCCGGAGGCGATACGGCGGGACCTCGAGGATGCCGGGGTGGAGGACGTGTACGACCTCGGGGTGTGCACGGGGTGCACGCCCGAGCTCTTTTTCTCCAACCGCAAGGAGAAGCCGAAGACCGGCAGGAACCTGGCGGCGGTGATGAGGCTCTGATGCGGGTCTCCTCGCGCACCATACGCGAGAACCTAGAGGAGGTCGAGCGAAACGTGGCGCGCGCCCTCGAGCGCGGCGGCCGCACCGGGGAAGAGGTGCGGGTGCTCGTCGCGACGAAATACTTCGAGCCCGAGCAGATGTCCGCGCTCGCCGGGGCCGGGGCGCGCCTGGTCGGGGAGAACCGGCTGCAGGATCTCGTGCGCAAGCAGGAGATCTTCGGCGAGACCTTCGAGTGGCACTTCATCGGGCACCTCCAGCGGCGCAAGGCGAAGGAGGTGGTGCGCAGGGTCAGCCTCATACACTCGGTAGACTCCGTGCGGCTCGTCGAGGAGCTCGCGAAGCGCGCCCCGGAGGGTGGTGGGGTGCCCGTGCTCCTGCAGGTCAACGTCAGCGGGGAGGAGTCCAAATACGGCGTGCCGGAGGGCGAGGTGGAGAGGCTCCTCGAGGCGGCCGCCGCGACCGGGGGGAAGGTCTCCGTGCGCGGGTTCATGACGATGGCCCCGCTGGTTGAAGATGCAGAAGATGTGCGCTATGTTTTCGCGAGGTTAAGAGCCATTCGCGATCGTCTCAGGGAATCCTGGCGCGGATGCTTCGACCTTTCGGAGCTCTCGATGGGCATGAGCAACGATTACACGGTCGCCGTCGAGGAAGGGGCCACCATAGTAAGGATAGGGCGCACGCTGATACGGGAGGGTTGAGCCCTTTGAGGAGGCGAGATGGGAGTTAAGGACAGCTTCGGACGCATGGCGGCGTGGTTCGGCTTCGGGGTGGACGAGGACGACTACTACCTCGAGGAAGAGGAGGAGGGCGTGCGGGCCAGGGGAGAGTCCGCGCGCCAGCGGGAGATAGAACCCGAGCCCACCGTCAGGAGGCTCGGGCGCTCCGAGCGCTCCCCGTCCTCCTCCTACGGGGGCTCCTCGCTCGGGGACCTCTTCGGCGAGAGCCGGGAGCGATCCTCCGGAAGTGCGCCGGCGCGCCTGCGGGCCGTCCCCGACCAGCGCCCGACGCGGGTGAGCGTGGTCGAGCCCACGAGCTTCAACGACGCGCAGGATCTCGCGGACCGCTTCAAGCGCCAGCAGCCGGTGATCCTCAACCTGCAGAACGTGGACTCCGACCTCTCGCGGCGGATGGTCGACTTCTGCTCCGGGCTCACGTACGCGCTGGAGGGTCAGATCCAGACGGTCGCCAGCCGGGTCTTCCTGCTGACGCCGCGCAACGTCGAGGTCTCCGCCGAGGAGCGCAAGCGCCTCGCCGAGCGGGCTTTCTTCAACCAGCTCTGAGCATGGAAGGGACGGGCCGCAAGAGGCGAGTCGGGATAATCGGGGCCGGCAAGATCGGGGGCTCGCTCCTGGTACGGCTCGCCGCATCGGGGGACTACGAGCTTTCGGTGAGCGACACCCACCCCGAGAGGCTCGCCGAGTACGAGAGGTCCTACGGCGTCGGCGCGGCATCCTCCAACGCGGAGCTCGCCGAAGGATGCGAGATAATCATCGTGGCGGTCAAGCCCTGGGACGTCGCCGGGGTGCTGCGCGAGATCTACCCGGCGGTCGAGGACACCGGGAAGGCCGTGACCAGCGTGGCCGCAGGGATCTCCATCGCCGCGATCGAGGATGGGCTGCCGCCGGGGACGGCGGTGTTGCGGGTGATGCCGAACGTGTGCGCCTCGGTCGGGTTGGGGTCGGCCGTGGTCACGTCGAACGAGCCGGGTAGGCGCCTGCTGCCGGAGGTCATGGCGATCTTCCGGCACGTGGGGGACGTGATCGAGCTTCCCGAGCGCCTCTTCGACGCGGCGACGGCGCTGCACGGATCTGGGCCGGCCTACGTGGCGCTGTTCGCCGACGCCCTGATCCAGGCCGGTGTACGCGAGGGCATCCCGCGCGAGGTGGCCCGTCGGCTGGTGAACGCCACGCTGCAGGGAACGGCGGTCCTGCTCAAGGAGCAGAGCCCGCACCAGGTGCGCGACGAGGTGATGACGCCGGGGGGGACGACCGCCGCGGCGTTCGTCGCGATGGAGAAGGCCGGTTTCGTCGGCGCCGTCTACGACGGGGTCAACGCCGCGGCCGAGCGGGCGCGCGGGCTGGGCGGTAAGTA
Source organism: Rubrobacter sp. M3-4 (assembly GCF_059772285.1). Taxonomy (NCBI): domain Bacteria; kingdom Bacillati; phylum Actinomycetota; class Rubrobacteria; order Rubrobacterales; family Rubrobacteraceae; genus Rubrobacter; species Rubrobacter sp. M3-4. Next base: position 53,198 of record NZ_JCBAJP010000012.1, on the reverse strand, counting down.
GCGGTGGCCCTCCTCCTGCAGTCGTTCGGCTTCAGCGTGGCCTCGCTTCTCGCGGGCGTGGTCGTCTACTTCTACTACATCCTGTTCGCCTTCATCCTGATAAACGTGCTCTTGAGCTGGTTCCCGGGGTATCCCTCGAACAGCTTCCTGCAGGCGCTCTACGACATCGTCGGCAGCGTGGTGCGGCCGATCCTCTCCCCCATAAGGCGGGCGATACCCGCGTTGCAGTTCGGTGGGATCGCGCTCGACCTCTCGCCGATCATAGCCTTGATCGGGCTCTCGATAGCGCGTAGTCTACTGCTCTCGATCATCGCGAACTTCATCCGACCTGTGACGGGGTGATGAGCCATGAGCATCAAGCCGCTCGATATCCGAAACAAGGAGTTCGGCCGCAGCTTCCGGGGGTACGACACCGCCCAGGTGGAGGACTTCCTTGAGACGGTCGCCGACGAGTTCGAGCGCATCTACACCGAGAACATCAAGATAAACGAGGAGATCTCGAGCGTAAGGGAGCGCCTGGAGCAGTTCGAGGAGCTCGAGTCTTCGATCCGCGAGGCGCTGGTTCAGGCGGAGAAGGCGGCCGAGGACGTGCGCGAGAGCGCGAAGAGGGAGGCCGAGAGCCTCCGGCTGAACGCCAACCGCGAGGCGGAGCTCATCGTGCGGGAGGCGCGGACGAAGGCCTCCCAGATGCTCTCCGACGCCTCCGCGCGTATCGAGCAGGCACGCTCCTCCTACGAGGCACTCAAGGCGGCGAAGGAACGGTTCGCCTCGGATTTCAGGGAGCTGCTCAGCGGCTACCTGCGGGTGATGGAGGGGGCGGAGGTGGCCTCGGCCAGGGAGATCGAAGCCTCGCTCAGGGAGCGGCTCGACCTGCACGCCGTGCGCGCCCTGCAGGAGGAAGAGCCTCCAGATGAGGAGGCCCGCCCGGCGGAAGAGGAGACGCAGGTGCTGGAGGGGCGGGAGGAAGGAGATCCGCCGCAGGCCGGCGAAGAGGAGGAGGCGGCCTCCGGGCGTGGATGAGGGGTTCCTGGAGGCCGGCGACGGTGGGACGCTGCTGAGGGTGCACGTCTCGCCGGGGAGCGGGCGCAGCCGGATCGCGGGAAGCTACGGCGGGAATGCGCTCAAGGTCCGGGTGGGCGCCCCGCCCACACAGGGCCGGGCCAACGCCGAATTGCGCCGATTCGTCGCCGGTCTGCTCGGGATGAAGCCCTCCGACGTGGAGCTGGTGCGCGGTTCTTCGGCTCGTGAGAAGGTGCTCTTCCTGAAGGGTGTGGAGCCGGAGGGCGTCGCCGGGGCCTTCGACGAATACCTGCGCGGCGGGTGAGCACCGGGCGGTTCGAGATCTCCCCCGGGGACGAGGGCGAGCGGCTCGACAGGCTCGCCGCGGAGCGCCTCGGGATCAGCCGCAGCGCCGTGCAGCGTATGATCCGCGACGGAGAGCTCCTGGTGGATGGCGCCCCTTCTACCCCCTCCTACCGGGTGCGCGGCGGTGAGCGCGTGGAGGCCCGCCTCCCCGAGACGGTTCCCTCGCCCGAGGAGATCCCGGTTCCCGTCGTCTACGAGGACGAGCACCTGCTGGTCGTGGACAAGCCCGCCGGGCTCGTGGTGCATCCGGGCGCGGGCAACCCCTCCGGGACGCTCGTGAACGCGCTCCTGGACCGGGGCATCGCGGGCGGGGACGACCCGCAGAGGCCGGGGATCGTCCACCGGCTGGACCGGGACACCTCGGGGCTCATGACCCTGGCGAAAGGGGAGCCGGCGTACTCGCGGCTCGTGGAGATGATGGCCGCCCGGCGGGTGCGGAGGATCTACCGGGCGCTCGTCGTGGGGGAGGGGCTGCCCGAGACCGGCACGATAGACTCCCCGGTCGGGCGCGACCCGGAGCGCCCGGCGCTGATGGCCGCCGGGGTGGGGAGGCCCGCCGTCACCCACTTCGAGGTGCTGCGGGAGGCCGCCGGGCACACGATGCTCAGGGTGCGCCTGGAGACGGGGAGGACGCACCAGATCCGGGTGCATCTCGCCGCCATAGGCTACCCGGTCTACGCCGACCCGCTCTACGGCAAACCCGTCCCTGGCAGGAGGCTCTGGCTGCACGCCGAGCACCTCGCCTTCGAGCACCCGGTCACCGGGGAGAGGATGGAGTTCCGCTCGCCGATCCCGGAGGAATTGCGCGAGGCCGCGCACGCGCTTGATTCATGCTTCGCACTCTGGTAATTTGACCGGAAACACTGGCCATCCTTTAACGGCGTCCCGTGAGACGCGAAGGAGGTGATCTTTTGGGTGTCTCAGGCACCAACGAAAGGGTGCGCGCGGAGATACTCTCCCCGGACGTCCTCGCCCGCTCCCTGAGGCGCATCTCGCACGAGATCCTGGAGAGAAACGCATCCCGGCTCGACGACCTCGCGCTCGTCGGCATACTCACGCGCGGGGTGCCGCTCGCGCACAGGATCTCGGAGAACATCCGCCGCTTCGAAGGGATCGAGGTCCCGGTGGGATCTCTGGACATCACGCTGCACCGCGACGACCTGACGGATGATGAACCCGAGGTCAGGGGCAGCCGCATCCCGTTCGAGGTCGAGGGCCGGATCGTCATCCTGGTCGATGACGTGCTCTTCACCGGCCGGACGGCGCGGGCGGCGATGGACGCTTTGCTCGAGCGGGGCCGCCCGGCGGCGATACAGCTCGCGATCCTTATCGACCGCGGACACCGGGAGCTCCCGATCCGGGCGGACTACGTGGGCAAGAACGTCCCGACCTCGCTCGACGAGCGGGTGCGGGTGAGGCTGGTCGAGACCGACGGGGAGGATGGGGTGATCACCGTTGAGCGCTAGGGACTTCATCTCGCTGGAGAACGTCGGGAGGGAGGAGCTCCTCGAGGTGATGGAGCTCGCGCGAGATCAAGAGGAGGGGCGCCTCGGCCGCCTGCTCGAGGGCAGGACGGTCTGCCTCGCCTTCTTCGAGCCCTCGACGAGGACCGCGGCCTCCTTCGAGCTCGCGGCGCGGCGGGCCGGGGCCGACGTGGTCTCGCTCTCGTCGGGGACCTCCTCGATCTCGAAGGGCGAGTCGCTGGTGGACACGGTGGTGACCCTGGACCGGCTCGGGATGGACGCGCTCATCATCCGGCACCCGGCGGCCGGGGCGGCCTCTCTCGCCTCGAGGCACACCTCCGCCGCGGTGATAAACGCCGGGGACGGCTGCGGGCAGCACCCCACGCAGGCGCTCCTCGACCTCTACGCCCTTAGCAAATCCCTCGGCGGATTCGAGGAGCTCGCCGGTCGGCGGGCGGCGATCGTCGGGGACATCCTGCACAGCCGGGTGGCGCGCAGCGTGATCCCGGCCTTCGGGACGGCGGGGATCGAGGTCTCGCTCGTGGCTCCTGCCACCCTCCTGCCGCGCGAGGCGGACGTGTGGGGGCTTCCGGTCCTCGGCTCGGTCGACGAGGCGCTCGAGTGGGGGGCGGAGGTGCTCTACATGCTCCGGCTGCAGAAGGAGAGGATGAGCGGCGCGCTCGTCCCCTCGGTCGCCGAGTACGCCCGCTACTACGGGGTCGGGCGACGCCACCTGCGGCCCGGCGTGCGGGTGATGCACCCGGGGCCGGTGAACCGGGGCGTCGAGATCGCCTCGGACGTCGTCCTCGACGATAGCTCGCTCATACCCGATCAGGTATCCGCCGGGATCGCGGTGCGTACCGCCGTGCTCGCGCTCGCGACCGGCTCGGTGGAGAGGGCGGCGGCGTGAGCACGCGCAGCGGAGCGGACCGCGAGCTCGTCATCCGCGGGGCGCACGTCCTCGACCCCTCCTCCGGACTCGACGGGGTGATGGACGTGCGCATCAGCGGCGGGCGCGTGGCCGAGGTGGGGGAGGATCTGCACGGGGTGCGTGAGCTGGATGCCTCCGGGCTGCACCTCTTTCCCGGCTTCGTCGACGTGCACGCCCACTGGCGGACGCCGGGGCGCGAAGAGGAGGAGGACCTCGAGAGCGGTTCGGCGGCGGCCGCGGCGGGCGGGTTCACGGGCGTGGTGATGATGCCGAACACCGACCCGGTGCTGGACAGACCCGCGCTCGTCTCGGGCCTCGTGCGGCGGGTGGAGCGGGAGTCGAGGGTGCGGGCGTACGTCGCCGCGGCGCTGCACGCCGGGCTCGCCGGGAGCGAGCTCACCGAGATGCGCCTGCTGAAGGAAGCGGGGGCGCTGTGCGTCTCGGACGACGGGCCCGGCACGCAGAACGCCGACGTCTTGAGGAGCGGGATGCTCTACGCCCGCTCGGCGGGGCTCGCGGTCCTGCTGCACTGCGAGGACCGCTCGCTCGCGAAGGGCGTGGTGCACGACGGGGTCGCGGCGGCGCTCGCCGGGGTTCCGGCGACGCCCGCGAGCGCCGAGGACGCCGCCACGGCGACGGCGCTCGTCCTCGCCGCCGAGACCGGGGCGAGGGTGCATATAACCCACGTCTCGACCGCGCTCTCGGCCGCGCTCGTAGGTTTCTTCAAGGGGCGCGCCGGCGTCACCGCGGATACCACCCCACACCACCTGACCCTGACCGACGACCTGGTGCGCACGCTCGAGGGGCTCTACCGGGTCAACCCGCCCCTCAGGCCCGAGGGGGACCGCCGAGGGGTGATCGAAGCTCTGCGCGACGGGACGCTCGACTTCGTCGCGACCGACCACGCCCCGCACGCGGCGCAGAGGAAGGAGCTCCCGCTGCAGGAGGCCGCCCCGGGTTTCCTCGGGCACGAGACGGCCTTCGCGGCCCTCTACACGGAGCTTGTGCTGGGGGGATCTCTCCCGCTCTCCCGCCTCGTCGAGGCGATGAGCTGCGCGCCGGGACGATGGGTCGGGGGGCTCGGGAGCCTCGCCGTGGGGGCCCCGGCGGACATCGCGCTCGCCGACCTCGAGGAGGAGTGGACCGTGGAGCGGGAGAGCCTCTCGAGCCGCTCGCACAACAGCCCCTACCTGGGGAGGAGGATGAGGGGCAGGATCGTGGGTACCATAGTCGGAGGAGAGCTCGTACACGACAGGATGGGAGCGAAGCTTGGAGTACGGACGTAACAAGGCCCTGGTCGTTCTGGAGGACGGGACGGCCTTCCGGGGATGGAGTTTCGCCGGCGAGGGCGAGACGGCCGGCGAGGTGGTCTTCACGACGAGCATGGTCGGCTACCAGGAGACGATCACTGACCCCTCCTACCGGGGTCAGATCGTGCTGTTCACCTACCCCCTGATCGGCAACTACGGCGTCATCCCCGGCGACGAGGAATCCAGGCGGGTGCAGGCCGCGGGCGTTTTGGTGCGCGAGTACACCCCCTACCACAGCAACTGGGCGAGCGAGCGCTCGCTCGCGGAGATGCTCGATGAGGCCGGGGTGATCGGGGTAGAGGGCATAGACACCCGCGCGCTCACCCGCCACATCCGCACGGCGGGTGCGATGCGCGGCGTGATCTCGACCGAGACCGACGACGTCCAGGCCCTCAGGGAGAAGGCCCGCTCCCACCCGCAGATGGTCGGGCTCGACCTCGCCTCTTCGAGCGCCCAGCTCACCGAGCCCACGCTGTTGCCCGCCATCGGCGAGGAGCGTTGCCGCATCGCCGCTCTCGACTACGGGGTGAAGGGTTCGATCTACCGCGAGCTCAGGAGCCGCGGCGCCTCGGTGCTCGCCCTGCCCGGCGCCACGCCCCCGCAGGAGATCCTCGCCTCCTCTCCCGACGGGCTCTTCCTCTCCAACGGTCCCGGCGACCCGGCGGCGCTCGAAGCGGCGATAGAGCGCCTCAAACCGCTGCTCGGTGAGCTCCCGGTCTTCGGCATCTGCCTGGGGCACCAGCTCCTCGGGCTCGCGCTCGGCTGCGAGACGTACAAGATGCCCTTCGGGCACCACGGGGCGAACCACCCGGTGAGGAACCTTTCGACCGGGCGCATCGAAATCACCTCGCAGAACCACGGTTTCGCGATCCGGGAGGAGACGATGCCCGAGGGCGTCGCGCTCACCCACCGCAACCTCTACGACGGCACGGTCGAGGGGCTCCGCTGCGACGCCGCGGGCGCCTGGAGCGTGCAGTACCACCCCGAGTCGAGCCCCGGACCGCGCGACTCGGGCTACCTCTTCGACGAGTTCGTCGCGGCGGCCTCCGGCGGAAAGGTGGTGGCCTAGCATGCCCCGGCGCGAGGACATAGAGAGCATACTCATCATCGGCTCCGGGCCGATCGTGATCGGGCAGGCCGCCGAGTTCGACTACTCGGGCACCCAGGCCTGCCGCGCGCTGCGCGACGAGGGCTACCGGGTCATCCTGGTCAACTCGAACCCGGCGACGATCATGACCGACCCCGAGGTGGCCGATACCACCTACATCGAGCCGCTCGACGCCGAGACGGTCGCTGAGATCCTGCGCCGCGAGCGGCCCGACGCCCTGCTCCCGACCCTGGGCGGCCAGACCGCCCTCAACATCTCCGTCGAGCTCTACGAGGCGGGCGTCCTCGACGAGCTCGGCGTGGAGCTGCTCGGGGCGTCGGTCGATTCGATCCGCAAGGCCGAGGACCGCGAGCTCTTCCACGACGCGATGGAGCGTATCGGCCTCAAGGTCCCCGAGAGCAGGACCGTGAAGAGCGTCGCCGAGGCCGAGGAGCTCGCCGAGAAGATCGGACTGCCCCTCATCATCCGCCCCAGCTTCACCCTGGGCGGTAAGGGCGGCTCGATGGCGACCACCCTCGAGGGGCTCCGGCGCTCGGTCGCCGAAGGGCTCGCCGCGAGCCCCGTCCACAGCGTCCTCGTCGAGCGCAGCATCGCCGGCTGGAAGGAGTTCGAGCTCGAGGTCATGCGCGACCTCGACGACAACGTCGTCATCATCTGCTCCATAGAGAACGTCGACCCCATGGGCGTCCACACCGGCGACTCCATCACCGTCGCCCCCGCCCAGACCCTCTCCGACAAGCAGTACCAGGCCCTCCGTACCGCAGCTATACGCATAATACGGGAGATCGGGGTACAGACGGGGGGATCGAACATCCAGTTCGCGGTCGATCCGGGGAGCGACGACTTCTATGTGATCGAGATGAACCCGCGCGTCTCGCGTTCGAGTGCGCTGGCGAGCAAGGCGACGGGTTTTCCGATCGCGAAGATCGCGGCCAAGCTCGCTTGCGGGCTGAGGCTGGATGAGATCCCGAACGACATCACGGGGGTGACCCCGGCCTCCTTCGAGCCGGCGCTCGATTACGTGGTCACCAAGATCCCGCGCTTCGCGTTCGAGAAGTTCCCCGGGGCGGCGCCGCGGCTGACGACCCGGATGCATTCGGTCGGGGAGGTGATGGCGGTCGGCAGGACGTTCACCGAGAGCCTCCTGAAGGCGATGGCGTCGCTCGAGGTCGAGCCGCAGGACGTAAAAGCCGAGCTCGACGAGCCGAACCCGTACCGCATCTTCGCCATCTTCGAGGCGCTTCGGGCCGGGATGGACATCCCCGAGATATACCGCAGGACCAGGATCGACCCGTTCTTCATCGCCTCGGTCGCCCGGATCGTCGCCGCCGAGGGGGCGGTGCAGCCCGAGATGCAGCCCGAGGAGCTGCTCGAGGCGAAGCGGGTCGGGCTCTCCGATGCGGCGATAGCCGCGGCGGCCGGGACCCGGACCGACGTGATCCGGGGCGTCAGGAGGATGCTCGGCATCCGGCCGACCTACAAGGCGGTCGACACCTGCGCCGCCGAGTTTCCGGCCCGCACGCCGTACTACTACTCCACCTACGAGGAGGAGGACGAGGTCGAGCGGGGGGAGAACCGTTCGATCGTGGTGCTCGGGAGCGGGCCGAACAGGATCGGGCAGGGGGTCGAGTTCGACTACGCCTGCGTGCACGCCAGCTACGCGATAAAGGAGAGCGGCTACGACGCGGTGATAGTCAACTCCAACCCCGAGACCGTCTCGACCGACTACGACACCTCGACCCGGCTCTACTTCGAGCCGCTCGACGCCGAGCACGTGCTCGAGGTCATCCGGAGGGAGAGGCCGGAGGGGGTCATCCTGCAGTTCGGCGGGCAGAGCCCCCTGAAGCTCGCGCGGGAGCTCGAGCGGGAGGGCGTGAGGATCCTCGGCACCCCCTCCGAGGCGATAGACCTCGCCGAGGACCGCTCCCGTTTCGGACGTCTCCTGGAGGAGCTTGGGATGCCGCACCCCCGCTTCGGTGCGGCCCGGAGCGCCGAGGAGGCCCGGGCGGTCGCGCGCGAGGTGGGCTACCCGGTCGTCGTCCGGCCCTCCTACGTGCTCGGGGGGCGCCGGATGGAGATCGTCTACACCGAGGAAGAACTGGACCGCTACCTGGAGTCGGAGGCCGGTGCCACGCCCGAGCACCCGACCCTCATCGACCGCTTCATGGAGGACCACGTCGAGGTGGACGTGGACGCGGTGTGCGACGGGGAGCGGGTCTACATCGGTGGGATCATGGAACACATCGAGGAGGCCGGCGTCCACTCCGGGGATTCCTCGTGCGTCATACCCCCGATCACGCTGCCGCGTCCGGTCGTGGCGAAGATCGAAGAGTACACCCGGAGCCTGGCGCTCGCGCTCGGCGTTGTCGGCCTGATGAACGTGCAGTACGTCGTGCGGGGCGAGGAGGTGCTCGTCATCGAGTGCAACCCGCGCGCCTCGCGCACGGTCCCGTTCGTCTCCAAGGCGACCGGGGTGCCGCTCGCCAAGATCGCCACCCGCGTCCTGCTCGGCGAGAAGCTCGCGGAGATGCGGCTCGAGGGGAGCCGTCCGGAGCACTTCTCGGTCAAGGCGCCGGTCCTGCCGTTCGAGCGGTTTGCGGACGTGGACCCGCTGCTCGGCCCCGAGATGCGCTCGACCGGGGAGACGATGGGCATAGACGAGACCTTCGGCGGGGCGTTCGCCAAAGCCCTCTCCGCGGCAGGGCAGCCGCTGCCGGTCTCCGGTAGGGTCTACGTCTCGGTCAACGACCGGGACAAGCGGGCCGTGGTCCTGCTGGCGCGGGCGTTCGCCGACCTGGGGTTCGAGATCCTGGCGAGCGAGGGGACCGCGGAGGTATTGCGCAGCAACGGCCTCTCCGTCGGGGTGGTGCCCAAGATCGGGGAGCCGGGGAAGGACGTGCTCGCGCTCATCGAGGTGGGGGAGGTGGACCTGATCGTGAACACCCCCGGCGGGCGGGGGCGTCGGGAGCGCACCGACGGCTACGCAATAAGGCGCGGGGCGCTCATGCACGGGGTGCCGTGCATAACCACGCTCTCGGCGGCCGCCGCGGCGGTGCAGGGGATAGAGTCGAAGATCCGGGGCAAGGCCCGCAGCGTGCGTGCGCTGCAGGGTTTGTATCCCGCCAGAGCGTGAGGCTGCGCGAGGCGGAGATCGTCTCTCGCGAGGACCTGGGCTCCCACCGTCTGCTCCGGTGTCGCTGGCGGGGCGAAGTCCCCTCGCCCGGGCAGTTCCTGATGGTCCGTCCCGGGGGGAGCACCCTTTCTTACGACCCCTTCCTCTCGCGACCCTTCTTCGTCCACGACTTCGAGGGGGACGTTGTCTCTCTTTTGTTCGAGGTCCGCGGCCGGGGCACCGAACTTCTCGCCCGCGAGGAGGGGGATCTGCTCCTCGGTGGGCCGCTCGGGCGCGGCTACCCGCTCCCGGAGGCGGGGCCGGTCGTGCTCGTCGGCGGGGGGGTGTGGGTCTCTCCGCTCGGGTTCCTCGCCCGGCGCCTGGAGGAGCTGGGTGTGGAGCACGAGGTCTTCCTGGAAGTGCCGGCTGGTGCTCCAGAGGCCTACGTGGAGGGGCTGCGCGGCCTGTTCCCGGGGGCGGAGCTCGTACCGACCGGGCCCGATGGTCCCCCGGGAGCCCTGCTCGGGGCCATCGGGGACCTCTCGCGCTACCGCGCGCTCTACGCCAGCGGCCCGGCGGCCACCCTGCGGGCGGTGGCCGGAGCCGGCGTCCCCGCGTACCTCGCCGTGCGCGAGCGGATGGCCTGCGGCACCGGCGCCTGCCGGGGCTGCGCCGTCCCGGTTCGCCGCCCGGGCGGCCTCTCCTACGCCCGGGCCTGTGCGGAGGGGCCGGTCTTCGCCGCAGAGGAGATCGCGTGGTGAGGGAAACCCTCGAGGTCGAGCTGTGCGGCCTCCGGCTGCGCACCCCGCTCGTCCCGGCGGCGGGCACGCTTTCCAGAGAGGAGCTGCCGGAGGTCGCGGGGGCATTCGGGGCCGTGCTGCCGAAGACGGTGACGCTCGAGCCGCGCCCGGGCAACCCTCCTCCCCGGATAGCCGAGGCCCCATCCGGCATGATCAACTCGATCGGGCTCGAGAACCCCGGGCTGGACGCCTTCCTCTCGGAGCTCGACCTCTACGACGTCGGGCTCCCCGTCTTCGTCTCGGTCGCGGGGGAGACGCCCGGGGAGTTCGCCCGGGTGTGCCGGAGGCTCGCGGGTGACGAACGGGTGGCCGCCGTGGAGCTGAACCTCTCCTGCCCCAACACCGAGAGGGGAGAAGAGACTTTCTGCTCGCATCCCCCCTCCGTCGAGGAGGTGGTCTCGGCCTGCCGGGAGGCTATGCCGCAGAAACCCCTCTTCGCCAAGCTCGCGAGCGAGCGGGTCCTGGAGAACTCTTTAGCAGCCGGGCGCGCCGGGGCCGACGCCGTAACGCTCATAAACACCATCCCGGCGCTCGCGGTGGACGCCCGCACGCGGCGGGTCTTCCTGGCGGGAGGACTCTCCGGACCCGCGATAAAGCCCGTGGCGCTCCGCTGCGTCCACCAGGTCTCCCGCACCGTGGAGGTCCCGGTCATCGGCTGCGGCGGCGTCGTGAGCGGCACCGACGTCGCCGAGTTCATGCTCGCCGGAGCCACGGCCGTCCAGGTGGGCTCCGGGAGCTTCGTCAGGGATGTGCGTGAGATCCTGGAAGGGTTTTTATCCTACCTGGAGGAGAACGGCCTGCGTGCCCGCGACCTTACGGAGAGTTCGGTGCCGCCGCGGCCCTGACGGTCTGTTCGTCGAGATCGTATCTCACGTACCACCTTGTGGAGAAGCGGCTGGAGACGATGCGCATCAGTTCCCTCTCACTGTGGATACCTTCGTGGAACATGGCCGGTTGCGAACGAAAGAACACCTCGGGGTCTATGCTCGGGCGGCCGGATGTGGAGTAGCGATCCTCCGCCAGTTCCCTCACGATCCTGCTCGGAAACCTACCGTTCTGGATATCGTCCAGGGTTGGGCCTGGCTTCGTAGATGGATAAACCGGCCTCGTGCGCAGCGTCCGTGAGCCGGACATCGAAGGCGAGGAAACGCAGGTCCTCAAACCTCTCCGCGAACCGCAGAGCACTCGCCAAATGTACGGAGTCGTAACCCCGCAAGGCATGCTTCTCGGCCAGATCGCCGGCGTGATGGGCGACGAGGTTCGAGACCGCCGAGGCGGTCTTAGGTCCGCCAATCCTCGTCGAGATCGGAGATCACCTCCCGGTGCTCCTCTCCTGTGAAGTCCCCTTCCCGCAGCCTCCGGGCGAGAGCAGCACGAGCCTCCGCGTAGGCAACCGTGGACGTGGCTACCCTCTCCGACTCCTCTACGGCGGCGAGTGCCAGCTCGCGCCCTTCCTCCTCTACGTAGAGCTTCAGCAGGGCGCTGGTGTCCAGGTAGATTACCAAAGCCTAGCGGCGGTCCTCGATCACCGCCTCCGCAACACTGCGTCCGCTCCTGGGCCTGGGCGGGTTCTTGCTCCCCTTCGGTTTACTTCCTTCAGAAGGATAGTAGTATTCTTGTTTTTCCTCCCGCTCCAGTTCGCGCCTGACGGCCTCCTCGATCCATTCGCTGACAGACTTGTCCGCGCTCGCCGCGGCTACCTTTACCCGGCGCCTGAGGTCAGCGTCAACGTCCGCCGCTATCCTTACCCTTGCCATCGTAGACCTCCGTATCCATATCGTCGTGGCGTCATGGCTACACAGCCAGTTTAACGCCGCTGGCGCGGCGGCTCCAGCGCAGGGACGGAGGTTTTTAGCTGGCGGTAGCCGAACCTGGTTTATCCTTGCGACTCGATGACCTTCATTGCTACGCTGGCCTCGGGAAGGAGATCACCGCCGGGCGCAGCACCCCCAAGCTCTGTCGGCCCGCATCCTCTGTTTGAGGTTCGTCGGTGAGGTCGAAATGGTATAATCCCGTATCAATGCTGAGGCGCGCGCCGGAAAGAACCGCGCAACAGAGGTTGAGCGCGCTCGAAGATGCGAACCGGGTGCGCTTCGCTCGTGCTGCCGCGAAACGCAAGCTCAAGAGCGGGGAGCTGGACATTTACGACCTGTTGATGGATCCCTCGGAGGAACTCAAAGGGGCCAAGGTGGAAGAGATGTTGCTCGCGCTGCGGGGCATGGGGCGGGTGAAGGTGAGCCGGCTCCTGCGGGAGGCCAGGATAAGCCGTTCCAAGACGCTCGTCGGGCTCACGCACGGGCAGAGGGACCGTCTGATCAGGGCTTTAGGTTGCAGGGAAAGCTGATAGTCGTCTCCGGGCCCTCCGGAGCCGGGAAGGACACCCTGATAAAGGCGGCGCTCGCGGAGATCCCCAGCCTGGCGCTCGTCGCCTCGGCGACCACCAGGCCCCCGCGTCCCGGGGAGGTCGACGGGCGCGACCACGTCTTCCTGAGCCGGGAGGAGTTCGAGCGCTGGATCCGGGAGGGGAGGCTGCTCGAGTGGGCCGAGTACTCCGGCAACCTCTACGGGACGCCGAAAGAGAGCGTCGAGCGGCTGCTTGCCGAGGGCAGGAACGTCATACTCAGGATAGAGCTGCAGGGGGCCAGGGCGATAAAGAAGAAGCGTCCGGATGCGGTCATGATCTTCGTACGGGCCCCGTCGCTCGAGGAGACCCGCCGCCGGCTCGAGAGCCGGGCCACCGAGACCCGGGAATCGCTGGAGAGCAGGATGGCCACCGCGGTCAAGGAGGTCGCCGCCCGGGAGGAGTTCGATTACGAGGTGGTCAACGGCGACCGGGAGCAGGCGAGCGAGACCATGATAGAGTTGCTCAGAAAGATCGTCGAAGGAGAGGACGAAGATGCTGGATGATCTCAGGATAGACGAGCTTCTGGAGAAGGTGGACTCGCGGTACACGCTGGTCGTGGCCACCGCCAAGCGGGCCCGTCAGATCAACGAGTACACAGCCACCCTCGGTCTCAACGAATCGCTCGGCATCCCGGGGCCTCAGGTCCCCACCCGCTCCCAGCACCCCCTCACCATCGCCATCGAAGAGTTGCGCGCCGGGAAGCTGAAGGTGGGCTTCAGGGGCGAGGAAGAGCCCCGGCAGGAGCAGAGGGAGGATCATCCCGCGCAGCAGGAGGAGGACCAGGGCGCGGCCTGATCTCCGCGGATGATCCAACTCCATGTCGGGCCCGGGCCCGGTGCGCTGGAGGCCCCGGAGCTCTGCCGGCGACTTCTCGCCGCCGGGCATCAGGTCGGTCTCTCCTTAGAACCGGGAGCGACCCGCTTCGTCGGGCCGCTCGCCTTCTCGGGGCTCGCCCACGATCCGGCCGCACTGCCGGGACCGGTCGCGGCCGTCGTCCACGCCCCGGCGTCCGCCGGTACGATAGCCCGGATCGCCGGTGGGCTCACGAGCCCTGGTGAAGACGCCCCGCTCGTTATCGCACCGGACCTCGACCCGCAGAGCGCGCTGCACCCCGCGGTGCGCGACAACCTCTCCCTGCTGCGCGGGTGGGGGTGTACCGTGGTCGAGGGGACCGGGGGGAGGATGGCGCCGGTGCAGGAGATCGCCCGGGCCGTCTTCGGGGTGATCGGCGGTCCCCTTCGGGGGTTGAAAATTCTGGTCAGCGCCGGGGGGACCCGCGAGCCGATAGACGGGGTGCGCTACATAGGCAACCGTTCCTCCGGAAAGATGGGCCTCGCGGTGGCCGAGGAGGCGGCGGCGAGGGGGGCGGAGGTCACCGTGGTCGCCGCGAACGTCGCCGGAGGCGGGAGCGGGTGGGTGCCGGTGGAGACCTTCGGCGAGATCCGGGAGGAGATCCTCCGGCGGGCGAAGGAGGCGGACGCGCTCGTCATGGCCGCCGCCGTCTCGGACTTCACCCCCGCCGCCCCCTTCCCGGGCAAGATGAAGCGCAAAGAGAAGCTCACCCTCGAGCTCGTCGCCACCGGGGACATCCTGCGCGAGGTCCGCGCCGGGAACCCCGACCTCTTCGTGGTGGGGTTCGCCGCGATCCACGGGGATCCCGTCGACGAAGCCCGGGAGAAGCTCCTCTCGAAGGGAGCCGACCTCGTCGTCGGCAACGACGTCTCGCGCGACGACATAGGTTTCGGAGCTGACGAGAACGAGGTGTACGTCGTGAGCGCCGGGCGCGAGTGGTTCTTCCCGCGGGCTCCCAAACGCAGGATCGCCGGGGCTATACTGGACGTCATGGCCGAGGAGATGAGCAAGAAAGGTCGTAAGTCGAATGGTTGAGAAGGCCGTATCGGAGCCCGATGCCCGGGGGAGGGCGAGAGCGCGCACGTCGCACCTTTTGACGGCGGAGTCGGTCACGGAGGGGCACCCGGACAAGGTGGCCGACCAGATCTCCGACGCCATCCTCGACGCCGCGCTCGCCGACGACCCGGCGAGCCGCGTCGCCTGCGAGACGCTCGTCACCACCGGTCTCGTGATCGTGGCCGGCGAGATCACGACCAGGACCTACGTGGACATTCCTACGCTCGTCAGGGCGAAGATCTCGGAGATCGGCTACACGCGGGCGAAGTTCGGCTTCGACGCCGAGACCTGCGGGGTGATGACCTCCATCGATCCCCAGTCGGCGGACATAGCGCAGGGGGTGGACCGGGCGCTCGAAGCCCGCGAGCGGGAGGGGCTCGACGAGATCGGGGCGGGAGATCAGGGGATGATGTTCGGCTACGCCTGCCGCGAGACCGAGGAGCTGATGCCGCTGCCGATAATGCTCGCCCACGCCCTGACTAGGAAGCTGGCGGAGGTGCGCAAGAGCGGCGAGCTCGAGTACCTGCGCCCCGACGGAAAGAGCCAGGTCACCGTACGCTACGAGGGAGCGCGCCCGGTGGCCGTCGAGAAAGTGCTCGTCTCCGCGCAGCACCGCGAAGGCGTCGAGAAGCGCATCCGCGCTGATCTCCTCGAGGCCGTCATAGAGCCGGTGATGCCGGAGGAACTCTTCGACCGCAGGAAAGCGGAGGTGATCGTCAACCCCACCGGGCGGTTCGTGATCGGCGGTCCGCAGGGGGATACGGGCCTGACCGGGCGGAAGATCATCGTGGACACCTACGGCGGCGCGGTGCCCCACGGCGGGGGGGCATTCTCCGGCAAGGACCCGACGAAGGTGGACCGCTCGGGGTCTTACGCCGCGCGCTGGGTGGCGAAGAACGTCGTCGCCGCCGGGCTGGCGGAGCGGTGTCTGGTCCAGATAGCCTACGCCATCGGCGTGGCGCGGCCCGTGAGCCTCGCCATAGACACCTTCGGGACCGAGACGGTGGACCCGGCGCTCATCTTCTCGCTCGTCGAGGAACACTTCGACCTGAGGCCCGGGGCGATCATCCGCGATCTCAGGCTGCAGCGTCCGATCTACGGGGCGACCGCCGCCTACGGGCATTTCGGGCGTCGGGAGCCGGGGTTCACCTGGGAGGAGACGACCCGCGCGGAGGCCTTGCGCCGGGCGGCCGGCCTGTAGTTGGCGCACCCCGCAGGGGAGATGGAGGCGCTGGTCTGCCTCCTGATCGGCACGCACGCGCTGCCCCCGCTCGGCTACCGGGTCCCGGATCGTCTGGAGGGGAGGGTCGGGGTGGGCTCTGCGGTCGTGGCGCCGCTCTCGGGGATCTCCCGGATCGGTGTCGTGCTCGAGGTCTCGCCGCCGGGGAGCCTCTCCCGCGCGACGGAGGAGGTGAGGGGCGTTCTGGAGGAGCTCTCCCCGGGACCGGAGCTGGTGGAGCTGTGCCGCTGGGCTTCCGAACGGGCGGCGGTGCCGCTGGCGCAGGTCCTTCGGGGGACGCTTCCTCCGGGGTTGGATGCCACCCGCTACCGCGTGCGGGCTCCCCTGCCGGATGGGCGTTTCGAGGAGGGGGCCCTCGTCTCCCGGCGTGCTCTGCGTCGGGCGCTCGGCTCCGAACGCCTGAGGCGGGCCGAGGTGGAGGGGTTCGTCGAACTCGCCCCCGGCGTTCGGGAAGACGAGAGGAGCGCGTGGGCCGTGGTCGTGGGGGGTGTTTCCGGGGGGCGGGAGTGGACCGACCCGCAGAGGCGTCTCTTCGAAGAGCTGGTCTGCCGGGGGGGAGAGTATCCCGTCGGCCGGCTGCTGGAGGAGACCGGAGCGCGCCGCGACGTCCTGCGCAGGCTCGCCGGACGGGGGGCCGTACGGATCGAAGTTCGTCCCCCGGAGGTGATCCGGGGGAGCGAGGACCCGAAAGAGCGTCCCTTCCCCAGAGAGATGGACGCCGTCATGGCGCGTGGCGGGGCCTGGCTCTGGCGCCGTCCTTCGTCCGACCAGCCGCTCGTCGCCGCCGGGCTTGCGAGGACGGCCCTCTCGGACGGGTTCCAGACCCTGGTCCTCGTGCCCACCCGGGAGGACGCGGAGAGGGTGGCGCAGGAGGTCGGCCGGGTGCTCCCCGAGGGGCGCTCCGCCGCCGTCTACCACGCGGGTCTCGCCGTGGGGAGGGCGGAGATCCGGGATGGAGTGCGCACCGGGAGGGTGGACGTCCTGATCGGCACGCGGTCCGCCGTCTTCGTCCCGTTCGAGAGGCTTGGGGCGATCTGTGTCCTCGAAGAGCCGGACCTCGCCCACCGGGCGGAGGAGGGGTACGAAGGGGTGCCGCTGCATGTCAGGGATCTCGCGCTGCAGCGGGCACGCGTCGAGGGGGCGAGCGCGCTGTTTTTGTCCCCCGTCCCCTCCCTCGAGCTCTACGCCCGCAGGGGGAGAGGGGTGAAGGAGATCGCCCCGCCGGAGCGGGCCCGATGGCCGGCCGGCCGGGTCGTGGATCTGCGGGGCACCGGGGCCCGGCTCGGGGGCTCCCTGGTCGAGACCTGCCGCCAGGCGGTGGAGGAGGGCATGTCCGTGGGGGTCGTCGTGACCCGGGTCGGGCACGGCCGGGTGCTCGTCTGCAATGGGTGCGGGGCCGTGGCGGTCTGTCCGCGCTGCGGTCTGAGCCTCTCCGTCCGCGACGAGAAGACGCTCGTGTGCAACGGGTGCGGGAAGGTCGAGCTTCGGACCGGGAGGTGTCCGGAGTGTGGCTCCGGGAGGATGAGCACCACGGGGATTGCCGCCGACGGGGTGAGGTCCGAGCTCTCCCGACGCCTCGCGAGGAGGGTCGGTCTGCTCACCGCCGGGCGTAGGGAGGGGGAGGATGCCGGGGTGGTCGTGGGAACCCCGCGTCCGATGCTCGCGTCGGAGTGGGACGTTGTCGCGCTCCCGGATGTGGACGGCCTCCTGCTCGGGAGGAGGGTGCGGGGGACCGAGGAGGCCTTCAGGCTGGTCTACCGGGCCGCGGAGCGTACCAGGACCCTGCTCGTGGTGCAGAGCCGAGTGCCGGACCACTACGCCCTGCGCGCCGCCCTCGAAGGCGACTATCCGGCCTTCGCGCGCAGCGAGCTGTCCCGCCGGCGCTCCTTTGGCTATCCGCCGTTCGCATATCTCGCCGAGATCGTCCTCGAAGGGGACGGGGAACCGCTGGCCCGTGCGGTAGAATTCTTCCTCGAAGAGTCCGCCAGGCACCGGGTCGAGGCGATCGGTCCGGCGCCCGGTCCCGAGGGAACTTCGCGGCGCCTGCTCCTGCGCGGGACGGAGCCGCACCGGGTGGCGGCCGCCGCGCTCGAGCCGTACGCGGCGTTGAGCAGGAAGAAGGTGCGGGGCCTGAAGGTACGCGTCACCATCGATCCACAGGAGGTCTGATCTCACGTGCTCGAGATAAGGAAGTTCGGCGACCCCGTCCTGAAGTCCCGGGCCACGCCGGTGAAGAAGTTCGACGAGTCGCTGGCCCGGCTGGCCGGGGAGATGATCGAGACCATGCACGCGAACGAGGGGGTCGGGCTCGCCGCCAACCAGGTCGGATACCTCAAGCGGATCCTCGTCGCCACGGCCGACGATAAGGACTACGTGCTGGTCAACCCCGAGATCCGGGAGCGTTCATCGGAGGTCGTCACGAGCACGGAAGGGTGTCTCTCCATACCCCACGTGCAGGTAGACGTGGAGCGTGCGCGCCGGGTGGTCGTGAGCGGCCAAGACCTTGAGGGCAACCCGGTCGAGATCGAGGCCGAAGAGCCGCTGGCGATCATACTGCAGCACGAGATCGACCACCTGGATGGCATCCTGATCCTGGACCGTACCGACCGGGAGTCGCGCAAGCGTGCCCTGCGCGAGATGCGGGAGCGAACGCTGGCCGGCAGGCAGTAGAAGGTTCCGGGCTCATCACCTTGAAGGTAGCCTTCGCCGGTACGCCGGGGTTCGCGGCGCAGGTCCTGGAGGGGCTGCTCGGCTCCGGACACGAGGTTGGGCTCGTTGTCTCGCAGCCCCCGAGGAGGCGGGGACGGGGTAGAAAGTTTTCTCAGACACCTGTCGGAAAGCTCGCCGCCTCACGTAACCTCAATCTCGTTCAGCCCGAGGACATCGGAGAGGTCGCGGACCGGATAGCCTCCTCGAGCGACGTCCTGGTCGTCGCGGCCTACGGCCAGATCCTCCGCAGAGAGGTGCTGGGGGCAGCGCGTCACGGAGCGTACAACGTACACCCCTCGCTGCTCCCGGCCTACCGCGGGGCGGCTCCCGTCGAGCGGGCCATAATGAACGGCGAGAAGGTCACCGGCGTCTCGATCATGAAGATGGACGAGGGGCTCGACACCGGTCCCGTCGCGCTGAGGCAGGAGGTCGAGATAGGCCCGGAGACCACCGGCGGCGAGCTCTCCGAGAGGCTCGCCCGGATCGGGGCGGACCTCCTCGTGCGGGTCCTGGACGACCTCGAGGCCGGACGCCTGCACCTCGAGGAACAGGATCACTCCCGCGCCACCTACGCCGCGAAGATCTCGCCGGAGGAGAGGTTCATCCGCTGGGGTGCAGAGGCCCGGCGGGTGCACGATCACGTGCGGGCGCTCTCCCCGCACATCGGGGCCCGAACCACCCACCCCGACGTCGAGGGGCCCGTCAAGGTCTGGCGCACCCGAATCGCGCGTGACGTGGCAGGGCTTGGACCGGGTGAGATCCTGGCGCAGAAGGAGCGCCTTCTGGTCGGATGCGGCGAGGGTGAGCTCGAGATCCTGGAGCTTCAGCTCCCCGGGGGCAGGGCGCTCTCCTCCGCGGAGTTCCTGCGCGGGCACCGGCTCTCCGGGGCCTTCGGGGGCTAGGGCGGGCGCAGCGGCGTCCCATGGATGTTAAACTGGCTCGCCAGAGCATGCGAGGGGAAGGCGAGACAGAGAGGGCCGAAGGCAGGGTGGGGATCTCGGAGCCCGAGCCCGAGGCCCGGCGGGTCGGTTTCGAGGAGGAGACCAGGATCGCCATCGTCGGGGCCGGGGGATACGGGCGGGTCGCGCTCGACGTGCTCATAGCCGCGGGCTACGAGGGCTGCATCCTCGGTTTCTACGACGACGCCCACCCCATGCTCGACAGCCACGTGCGCGGGTATCCGGTGCTCGGGGACGTGGCCATGCTCAAGAGCATGCTCTCCGTGGAGCCCGTCTCCGTCATCGTCGCCATAACCGACAACCGGGCGAGGCTGCGCGTCGCCAACTCCATAAGGGGGCTCGGAGGCACGTTCTTCACCGCCGTCCACCCTTCCGCCTACCTCTCCGACGCCTCGGTGATCGGTGACGGGACCGTCGTCGGACCCGGATGCACGGTCTACCCGGACACGATCGTGGGCAGCCACTGCTGCCTGGGTCCCTCCTCGGTGGTCGAGCGCGACGCGGTCGTCGGCGCCGGGGTGTGGGTCTCGGCCGGGGCGATCGTGGGCCCCGGGGCGCAGGTCGGGGCGCGGGCCGTGCTCGGGCAGAATTCGAGCGTGGGACGCAAAGCGGTGGTGATGGAGGACGGGAGGGTGGGCCCGCTCGAGGCCGTCGAGCGGAGGGGCGGATGAGCCTTGCCCTTCTCGCCGCGCTCTTCGGGCTTCTCATCGGCAGTTTCCTGAACGTCGCGATCTACCGCATCCCGCGGGGGCTCTCGGTCGTCTGGCCGCCCTCGCACTGCCCCGTCTGCCACGAGCCGATCGCCCCCTGGGACAACGTTCCTCTCCTCTCCTACCTTCTGCTGCGGGGCAGGTGCCGCAACTGCAAGGAGCGCATCCCGCCGCGTTACCCGGCGGTGGAGCTCGCCACGGCGTTGCTCTTCGGAGCCGCGGCGTACGCCTTCGGGATCGGGTGGGGTCTCGCGCGGGCGCTCTTCTTCCTGGGCGCCCTGATCGTGCTCGCGGCGACCGACGCGGACCGGCGCATCCTCCCGAACGCGGTGGTGCTCCCCGCGACGGGGGCCGGGCTCCTGCTCTCGGCGGCCGCCGACCCGGCGCGCTGGTGGGTCTACCCGCTCTCGACGGCGGGGGTGGGTGGCGCGCTGCTCGCGGTCGCGCTCCTCTACCCCGGGGGTATGGGGATGGGGGACGTGAAGATGGGCGGGATGCTCGGCGCGTTCCTCGGCGGGTACGCGGCGCTCGCCGTCTTCTTCGGCGCCCTGCTCGGAGCGCTGGTCGGCGTGGGTCTCATGCTCGCGGGCAGGGCCGGACGCCGCAGCGCCCTGCCGTTCGGGACCTTCATGTCCGTCGGTGGGATGGTGGTGCTCTTCTGGGGGCAGGAGATCTGGGGAGCCTATCTCGGCGTGTTCTCCGGGGGCTAGGGAGGGGGGCGGATGGAGCGTCTCAGGTTGCCTGGGAGACCGCAGGCGATCGGGATGGACATGGACAGCGGGGCTCTCAAGGCCGTGCAGGTCGGTCGTACGAAGGCCGGGTTCGTCCTCCGGCACGTCGGCTACCACCGGCTCGCGCCGGGGGCGATCGAGGCGGGGGAGGTCGCCGACCACGACCTGCTCGCCGCGGAGGTGAAGAACTTCTGGGGGGCGCACTCCTTCAAGGGCAGGGATGTCTACCTGGGGGTCGCCAACCAGGAGATGGTCGTCAGGGTGCTCTCCTTCCCTCGCATGCAGCCCTCTGATCTCAGGAGCGCCATCTCCTTCGAGGCAGCGGAGCACGTGCCGATGCCGCTCGAGGAAGCCGTGCTCGACCACGTGGTGCTCGGAGCGGACCCGGCCGACCCGGACTCCGACCGGGTGCTGCTCGTCGCCGCCCGGCGGGAGATGATAAGCCGCTACGCCTCGGCCGTGCGGGTGGCGGGCCTCAGGCCCGTGGGGGTGGACTTCAAGCCGCTGGCCCTCTCGCGCACCACGCTCCCGAGGGACGCGGCGCTGCAGGAGGGCGCCGCCCTGCTCGTGGACGTCGGCACGGAGATGAGCTGCGTCGCCGTCTGCGAGGAGGACGGGCCCGTCCTGGCGGGTCTCGTGCCGCTAGGCTCACAGGACTTCGCGCAGGAGATCTCCCGGCTCGCCTCCATCCCCGAGGACGAGGCCGAGGAGCAGCTCATGAACCCCGGCATCCGGCTGGGGTTCGAGCCGGTGGAGGAACCGGAGGGGGAGCAGGATGAAGCCGGGCGCGCCCTTCTGTACGATATCAGGCGTGCTCTCGAAGGCGTTGTGGGGAGGTTGGCCGGGGAGGTGCAGCGCTCGATCGAGTATTACTACTCGCAGCCCGGGTCTCGCGAGATCTCCGGGATGTTCGTCTCCGGGGAGGGGGCCGTGGTTCCCGGCCTCGCGGAGTACATGGGGGAGGTGCTCGGCATCTCTTCCCGTCTGGGACGGCCGCTCGAGAGGTTCGCGGCCAACGAGTCGAACGTCCCGGACGGGCAGCTCGAGGTGATGGAGCCGGTTCTGGCGGTCGCCGCCGGGCTGGCCCTCGAGGAGTAGGATGCGCCGTGTCAACCTCCTCCCGGAGGAGGAGCGGCGTAGGGCCGGGCTGTCGCTCAGGGAGAGGAACGTGATGCAGCTGCTGCTCATCTCCGGCGCCACCCTTCTGGTTTTGATGGTCGGTGTCTACGTCCTCTACCTGGTGAGGATCAACGCGGAGGAGGGCCAGATCGCGCACCTCGACCGCCAGATCTCGGCCCAGCGCGCCCGGCTCGCCGAGCTCGCGCCCTACCGGGGGCTGGAGGCGCGGCTGCACCAGAAGGAGACCATCGCCGACGGGATATACCGCTCGCGCTTCGCGTGGGATGCCTTCTTCCGGGCGCTCTCCTACGTGATACCGGATACCACGGCGCTGAACGGCCTGAGCGCGAAGGCGCCGCCGGTCAACGTCAACGCCTCCCCGGGGCAGGAGCTCACCCCGCCCGGCGAGGTCTCCTTCACGGGGGTGGCCCTCGACAGCTACACCAACGTGGCGGCTTTCATGGTGCAGCTGGACAGCCTGCCGTATCTCAGGGATACGCGCCTCAACTCGGCGACGCTCGACCGCAGTACCTACGTGCGGCCGGTCATAAACTTCGACGTCACGTCTCAGCTGGTGGTCAGGGCCGGTCAGGAGGGGAAACGCCTCCCGCTCGAGGGGGCTTCGGGCTCCCGGCGTCCCCGGGTGCGGAACGGTGGACCTTGAACCCCCGCGACCGCAACATACTGATCGGCGCCGTCGCGGCCGTCGTCCTTTTGGTCGCGGCCTACTACGTGCTTTTGCTGGGGCCGGCGCGCAGCCGCTACGCCCGGCTGCAGCAGGAGCACGACGTCAAGCAGACGGAGCTCGCCCGGCTCGAGCGGAGCGTGGCGCACCTCGAAGGGGTAAAGAGGGACGCCCCGAGGATACAGCGCCAGCTTCTGCAGCTCGACAAGCGCCTGCCGAACAGCCCCCAGATCCCGACCCTGCTCGTACAGCTGCAGGAGATCTCCCGGGCCTCCGGCGTCACCCAGCTTTCGATCAAACCCGGCTCACCCGAGCCGCCGGTCGGGGGTGGAGACTTCTCCCGCATACCGATTACAATGTCCTTCGAGGGTTCCTACGATCAGATGCAGGACTTCTACACCCGCCTGCTGAACCTGGCGCGTCTGGTCACGGTCGCCCAGGTGACCTACCAGCGGGCCGGCGGCACGACGGGGGCTAAAGGAGGGACGCTGCAGGTCCAGATAGAAGCCGAGATCTACGTACAACCCTCCGTCGGTCAGACGGGAAGCGCTGCCCCGGCACCTTCTCCGACCCCCGCCGGAGGGACGACCGGCGGTGGATGAGGGGGAGGCTTTGTCCCGGATCTCCACGAGATGGGTCGCGGGCGTGATCGGGGCTTCCCTCATCGTGCTCTTCTTCCTGTGGGTCTTCGCGGGGAGGTCGTACGACGGTGGGGCATCCGCCTTCCACCGCGCCGCCGACGTGCGCAACGGCGGAAGCGTCGCGGGGAGCTCTTCCCCGGCCTCTCCCGCCGAGTCTTTCGCCGCCTACGGTCCCCCGAAGGACCCTTTCCGGGAGCTCGTGGCGCGGGCCGGCGCCCACGGGAAGAGCACCTCCCCGTCCAGCGGCGGGGGTGGGCGGCGCCCGTCCTCGTCTCAGGCCTCCGGGTCCAGGCCTTCGAAGCCGTCGCGTCCCGGCGGCGGCACCGGGCACAGCCCGTCTTCTTCGCCGCCGCCGTCGTCCTCCCGGCCGGCGCGACACCCGGCTCCGGGACCCGCGGCGGCCTCGAGCCCCGCGAGCGGGGGGGCTCTCTTCAATAGCGGCGGGAACCTTCCATTACCCCGAGAGAGATAGAGAGGCGTGAAGAGACGAATATGAGGTTCGGTTTTTCTACGGCGGGAGAGTCCCACGGCCCGGCGGAGGTCACGATAGTGCACGGCGTGCCCGCCGGGCTCAGGCTCCTGGCCGAGGACGTCAACCGGGATCTTGCGCGCCGCCAGCGCGGCTACGGGCGCGGCGGGCGTCAGAAGATAGAGAAGGACGAGGTGGAGTTTCTCGGCGGGGTCCGCCACGGGTACACTCTGGGCTCCCCGGTCGCGATGCTCGTACGCAACCGCGACTACGCCAACTGGGAGCAGAGGATGAACCCCGCGCCCGTGGAGGATCCGCCGAAGCCCATCACCTTGCCGCGTCCCGGACACGCCGACCTCGCCGGGATGCAGAAGTACGCCACGGGTGATCTGCGCAACGTCCTCGAGCGCTCGAGCGCCCGGGAGACGGTCGCGCGGGTGGCCGCCGGGGCGGTGGCGAGGAGGCTGCTCGCCGAGTTCGGGGTGAGCATCTCCAGCGCCGTCTACCGCATCGGCGGGGCGTCGATGGAGAGGGAGCGCGCCGCGCTGGAGGCCGACAAGGCCGACTCGTCCGAGGTCCGCTGCCCCGACCCCGAGGTCACGGAGAAGATGAAGGCCGAGATAGACGCGGCGCGCCGGGCGCGCGACGCGTTGGGCGGGGAGTTCGTCGTCGTCGCCGAGGGGTGTCCGCCGGGGCTCGGGTCCTACGTGGACTGGCGGGACAAGCTCGACGCCCGGCTGGCGCACGCGGTCATGTCCATAAACGCGATAAAGGGCGTCGAGATCGGGATGGGCTTCGGCCTCGCCCGGCACCGCTCGAGCGAGGTGCAGGACGAGATCCTGCCGTGCGAGGGGTTGCCGGTGAGGGCGACCAACCGGCTCGGAGGGCTCGAGGGCGGGATGACCAACGGCGAGCCCGTCGTCGTCTCGGCGGCGATGAAGCCCATCTCGACGATAGCCCGGGCGCTGAGGACGGTCGACGTCTCGAGCGGTGAGGAGGCGCGCGCGTTCAAGGAGAGGGCGGACTCCTGCGCGGTACCGGCGGCGGCGGTGATCGGGGAGGCGATGGTCGCGGTGGTGCTCGCGGAGGCCTTCCTGGAGAAGTTCGGCCGGGACAACCTCACCGACATCCGGGCCTCCTACGAGGCGTACATGGACCGCCTGCGCGGCGGGTTCGGCGCGGGGTGAGCTTGAAGGGCCCGCTGGCGATAATCGGGTATATGGGGAGCGGCAAGAGCACGGTGGGCCGCATCCTCGCCCGCCGGCTCGGCTGGGAGTTCGTGGACCTCGACACCGAGCTCGCGGTGCGCGAGAAGCGTCCGATCCCCCAGATCTTCCGGGAGTCGGGCGAGGGGTACTTCAGGGACCTCGAGAGCAGGGGGCTCGCGTGGGCGCTGCGTACGGAGGAGCGGGTCGTGGCCTGTGGGGGAGGGGTGGTGCTGAGGGAGGAGAACCGCAGGCTCCTCTCCGCGGTGTCCACGGTCTTCCTGGAGGAGGATCTCGGCGTACTCTACGCCAGGACGCGGGGCGACTCCCGGCCGCTGCGGGGCACCTCCAGGGAGGAGTTCGAGCGGCGCTACGCCGAGCGTGAGGCGCTGTACGCGGAGTCCTGCGGCCTCAGGGTCCTGGTCGACGGCAGGACGCCCGAGGAGGTGGCCGAGGAGGTCCTCCGGTGGATGAAAGGATAGAGGTCGGGGGGGATGCCCCGTACCCGGTGGTGCTCGGGGAGGGGATCGACCTCGCCGGGGCGCTCGAAGGGGCGATGGAGAGCGGTCCGTGCGCCCTGCTCACGGACTCGGAGGTCGGGGTGCACCATGCCGGGGCGGTCGTCCGTGCTCTCGAGCGTGGAGGCTGGCGGGTGGTCTCGGTGGTCGAAGTGCCTCCCGGGGAGCGCTCCAAGAGCCTCGAGACCTACGGGCGGGCGGCGGCCGCGCTCGCGCGCGACGGCCTGACCCGCGACGGGACGCTCTTCGCGCTCGGCGGAGGGGTCGTGGGGGATCTCGGGGGCTTCCTCGCCGCCACCTACATGCGGGGGGTGGGGCTCGTGATGCTGCCGACCTCGCTTCTCGCGATGGTGGACAGCGCCGTCGGGGGCAAGACCGGGATCGACCTCCCCGAGGGGAAGAACCTGCTCGGGGCCTTCGTCCGTCCCCGGGCGGTCGTGGCGGACCTCGCCTGGCTCCGGACGCTGCCGGAGCGCGAGGTCTCGTGCGGGCTCGCCGAGGTGGTGAAGATGGGGCTTTTGTGCGGGGGCGGGTTCTTCGAGGATCTCGCGCTCGTCGGGGCGGCCCGCGGCGGGGACATGGCGGCCGTGCGCACGCTCGTCGCCCGTTCGGTGCGGTTCAAGGCCTCGGTGGTCGCCTCCGACGAGCGCGAGCGCGGCCGGCGCGCCATCCTCAACTACGGGCACACGATAGGACACGGCATCGAGGCCGCCTGCGGGTACGAGATCAGGCACGGGGAGGCCGTCGCCGTCGGGATGCTCGCCGAGGCCGACCTCTCGCGCGAGAGGTTCGGTCGGGACCTGCTCGGGTTGCATCGGGAGCTCGTCGGGCTCGCCGGGCTTCCCTCGCGGGCTCCGGGGGTGCGGGTGCGGGACGTTCTGCTCGCGATGCGCCGGGACAAGAAGCGCACGCGCGAAGACGTTCATCGCTTCGTCCTCCTGCGGGACGTCGGTGAGCCCGTGTGGGGGGTGGAGGTCGGAGAGGAGGAGGCCGGGCGGGCCGTGGAGAGGGTCGTCGCCTGAAGATTCTCCGGAGACGCGGGCACGAAGTGTGCGATAATATCCCCTTGCCCGGACGGGGCGGCGAGCCTGGGAGGTATCTGTCTCTCTATGTGTGGCTGAAGATGCGTGCGAGGTGATCTGCGTATGATATCCACGAACCAGTTCAAGAACGGATCGGCGATAAAGGTGGACGGCAAGAGGTTCACGATCCTCTACTTCCAGCACGTGAAGCCCGGCAAGGGGGGGGCCTTCGTCAGGACGCGCCTGCGCAACATGGACACCGGGGCGGTCATAGAGAAGACCTTCCGGGCCGGGGAGAAGGTCGAGGACATAAGGACCGAGTCCAAGGAGATGCAGTACCTCTACCGGGACGGGGACCTCTTCTACTTCATGGACCTCGAGACCTTCGAGCAGGTCGCGATCCCGCTGGATGTCGTCGGGGACGCGGTCAACTACATCGTGCCCAACGGCACGGTGAGCGTGCTCTACGCCGACGGGGAGGTCGTGAGCGTGCAGCCCCCGGCCCACGTCGACCTGGAGGTCACTCAGACCGACCCCGGCGTCAAGGGGGACACGGCCACGGGCGGGAGCAAGCCGGCGACGCTGGAGACCGGGCTCGTCGTGCAGGTCCCGCTCTTCATCAGCGAGGGTGACCGGGTGAGGGTCGACACCCGCACCAGAGAGTATCTGACCCGGGTATGAGCCGCAGGAGGGCACGCAAGCAGGCATTCATGGTGCTCTACCAGAGCGACGTGACCGGCGAGCCCGTCGAGAAGCTCATGGCCCGCTGGACCCTGTTCAAGGGAGAGCTCGACCCCTACGCCCGCCGTCTCATCCACGGGGTGGACGAGAGGCGGGCGCTGCTCGACGAGAGGCTCGAGGCCGCCTCGGAAGGATGGCCGGTCTGGAGGATGAACGCCGTGGACCGCACGATACTGCGCCTCTCGCTCTACGAGATACTCCACGTCGAGGACGTCCCCTTCGAGGTCGCGGTCGCGGAGGCGAAGGAGCTGGCCAAGGGGTTCTCCGGAGAGGAGGCGCCGGCCTTCGTCGGGGGGGTCCTGCGGGGGGCCGGAAGGCTGGTCGAGCATGGATAGCATGCTGCGGTGGGAGAGCCACCGCGAGAGGTTCGAGGAGTACCTGCACGGGCTGCGCTTCTCGCAGAACCCGGCGCTCGGTCCGCTGGTCGAGGCGATGCGCTACGCGATGCTCTCCGGCGGCAAGCGCGTACGTCCCACGCTCTGCATGGAGTCGGCGTGGGTCTTCGGGGCCGACCCGGAGCTGGTGCTGCCGTCTGCGGCCGCGATAGAGCTCATCCACACCTACTCGCTGATCCACGACGACCTGCCGGCGATGGACGACGACGACTTCCGGCGCGGGCGCCCGACGGTGCACAGGAAGTACGGCGAGGCGATGGCGATCCTCGCCGGGGACGCCTTCTTCGGCGAGGCGCTCACCCTGATCACGGTCCACCAGAAAGGCACCCCGGAGCAGGTGCTGGAGGTGGTGCGCGAGCTCGCCGCCTCGACCGGTGTCGAGGGGATGGTCGGCGGGCAGGTTCTGGACATAAACTTCACCGGGGTCGGATCCGAGGTCGACACCGAGACGCTCTACATGATCCACCGCTACAAGACCGGCGCCCTGATCAAATCCTCGGCGCGCATCGGGGCGATCCTCGCCGGCGCCTCTGCGGAGGAGCAGGCCGCGATCTCGGAGTACGCGCTCGAGCTCGGGCTCTGCTTCCAGATCGTCGACGACGTGCTCAACGCCACCTCGACCGCCGAGAAGCTCGGCAAGAGCGCCGGCAGCGACGCCGAGCGGGGTAAGGCGACGTTCGTGAGCGTCTTCGGCGTGGAGGGGGCGCGGCGGGAGGCGGATGCCGCCACCGAGCGAGCGCTCGCGGCGCTCGGCCGGATCGGTGGGGACGTCTCCGGGCTGCGGGAGATGGCGATGTTCGTCCGACACCGGGAGAGTTGAGCCGAGAGGTGATGCGAGGGTGAGGATGGTGCGCCTCGACCGCCTGCTGGTCGAGCGCGGGCTCGCCCCGGGCGGGAGCCGGGCGCGGGAGATGGTGCTCTCGGGGGCCGTCCGGGTGCGTGGAGAGGTGCTCGGGAAGCCCGGCCGGCGGGTGCGCGAGGACGAGGAGATCTCCGTCGAGGAGGGCGCCGGCCGCTACGTCTCGCGCGCGGCGGCGAAGCTCGAGGCGGCGCTCGAGCGGTTCGGCCTCACCGTCGAGGGGCTGGATTGCCTGGACGCCGGGTGCTCGCGGGGTGGTTTCACGGAGGTCCTGCTGCGGCGGGGGGCCCGGCGGGTGATCGCGGTGGACGTCGGACACGGGCAGCTGCACCCTTCGCTCGCGCGGGACGGGAGGGTCTTCTACATGGAGGGGACGAACGTGCGCCACCTCTCCGGCGGGGATCTCCCCTTCCCTCCACGGCTTCTCGTTGCGGACCTCTCTTTCATCCCGCTCGAGGTGGCGCTCGCCGGGCTCCTCTCGAGCACGCCCTTGATCGAGGAGGCCGTCGTCCTGGTCAAGCCTCAGTTCGAGGCCGGTCCGGAGGGGGTCGGGCGCGGGGGGCTCGTGAGGGACCCCGAAGTCCGCCTGCGGGCCGTGCTTGGGGTGGCGGAGGCGATGGGGTCTTTGGGGTTCGGGGCGCGGGATCTGATGCGGGCGCCGGTCGCCGGGAGACGCGCCGGCAACGGCGAGTACCCGATGCACCTCGTGAGGGGGGCGGGGAGCGCGCTGGGAGAAGGGCGCATCCGGGAGGTGGTCGCCGGTGAATGAGGTGAGAAGGGTCGGGATCGTGCGCAACCCGGAGGTCAGCGGCGGCTACTTCGAGCGGCTGGTGGCCGCCCTGGAGAAGGAGAAGGTCGAGATCGAGAAGGTCGTCGAGGCGGACGGGGGACCCGGGTATCCGGTGGACGCCGACCCCGACCTCGTCTTCGTCCTCGGGGGGGACGGGACCATGCTCAGGGCCTCGCGGATCTTCCCGGGGAGGGTGCTGCTCGGGGTGAACCTGGGCAAGGTGGGTTTCATGAGCGGGATGCTCCCCGAGGAGATCGAATCCGGCGTCGAGCAGGCCACGGGAGGCGGGCTGCACATCCAGGACTACCGGATGCTCGAGGTGCGGGTCGGGGAGGAGGCGGCGACGAGCCTCGCCGCCAACGACGCCGTGCTCGTCAAGCAGAGGACGCACCAGATCATCTCGGTCGACGTCTCGGTGGGGGGGGAGGAGCTCTTCGCCTTCCGCTGCGACGGGTTCATCGCGGCCACCCCGCTCGGGTCCACGGCGTACGCGCTCTCGGCGGGGGGGCCGATCGTCTCGAACGACGCCCAGTGTTACGTGCTGGTCCCGATAGCCCCGCACGCGCTGGTGAGCCGGCCGCTGGTCCTGGGCGAGAAGCAGACCGTCGAGCTCAGGCTGGTCGAACGGAAGGCCCTGCTCTCGCTCGACGGGGCCGAGCCGCGCGAGATCTCGCCGGGGGAGAGCGTGAGGGTGCGGCTCTCGAAGGAGAGCGTCAGGATAGCCCGCACCGGCGGGTGGACGTGGTGGCGGGCGGTGAGGAGGACCTTCTTGTAGTGCTTTCGCGGCTCTCCGTAGAGAACGTCGCCCTGATAGAGAGGGTGAGCCTGGAGTTCGAGCCCGGGCTGAACGTGATCACGGGGGAGACGGGCACCGGGAAGACGCTCCTGGCGACGGCGCTGCAGCTGCTTCTCGGCGCACGGGCCCGGGCCGAGACGGTGCGCGCCGGGGCGCAGAGGGCCACGATCGAGGGGGAATTCGGGCTTCCCGGGGATCTGGCGGAGGGGATCCTCCGGGAGACGCTCGGGGATCTGGCGGAGGAGATCGAGCCGGAGGACGGGATCGTGCTGCGGCGGACGATCACGCCGGACGGGCGATCCCGCTGCTACGTGTGCGGGGTCTCGGTACCGGTGCGGGTGCTGGCCGCGCTGGGCGGACGGCTGGTCTCCTACCACGGCCAGCGGGAGCAGGCGAGGCTCTCCGATCCCTCGGAGCAGCTCGCGATCCTCGACGACTTCCTGGACGAAGGGACGCGCCGGGCGAGGGAGGAGCACGCGGCGCTCTGGACCGAGGTGGAGAGAAAGCGCCGCCAGCTCGAAGATCTCAAAGGGTCCGAGGAGGCGCGCCTGAGGGAGCTGGACTTCCTGCGCTACCAGATCTCGGAGATCGAAGAATCGGGCTACAACGCGCGGGAGGTGGAGGAGCTCAGGCGTGAGCAGCGCCGGCTGCGCAACGTGGCCGAGCTCGCGGGCTCCGTCTCGGCGGCGGCCGCGGCGCTCTCTTCGGAGGAGGGAGGGGCGAGCGAGGCCCTGGCCTCGGCCGCCCGCGAGCTGGAGTCGGCCTCCCGGCACGACGAGGAACTCTCGGGGCTGGCCGGGAGGCTCTCCGGGCTCTCGGCGGAGCTGGACGACGTGCTCTACGAGCTGAGGTCCTACGCGAACGACCTGGAGGCCGACCCGGCGAGGCTGGAGGAGGTGGAGGCGCGCCTCGAGGAGCTGCGCTCGCTGGAGCGGAAGTACGGGGAGGACGTCCCGGGTTACCTCGAAGAGGCCAGGGAGCGTCTCTCGAGGCTCGAGAACTTCGAGGCCGAGACGGCCGGCCTCGAGCGGGAGATAGAGGAGGGGGCGGCCCGGCTCGATGAGCTCGCGGGGAGGCTCTCGGAGGGCAGGAGGGAGGCCGCCCGAACCCTCTCGCAGAGGGTGCAGGAGAACCTCGAGGGGCTGAACCTGGGGCAGAGCGTCTTCCGGGCGGTGCTCGAGCCCGCGGAGGCCGGTCCTTCGGGCCGGGAGCGGGTGGAGTTCGTCGTCCAGCCGAACCCCGGGGAGCCGGAGCTCGCGGTGAGGCGCTACGCCTCCGGCGGCGAGCTCTCCAGGATCATGCTCGCCATCCGCCTCGCCCAGCGCCGGGAGGATCCCGCTCTGAGCTACGTCTTCGACGAGGTGGACGCCGGGATCGGAGGCGAGACGGCGACCGCGGTGGGCCGCAGGCTCGAGGAGCTCGGGCGGCGCTGCCAGGTGCTCACGATCACGCACCTGCCGCAGATAGCCTCGGTGGCGGGATCCCACGTGGTGGTCTCCAAGGGGGAGCTGGACGGGAGGACGGTCACGCGGGCGGTGCGGGTCGAGGGGGAGGAGCGAAGGCGGGAGATCGCCCGGATGCTCTCCGGGAGGGTCGACGGCGCCTCCCTCGCCCACGCCGCGCGGCTCCTCGAGGAGGAGTAGGGTCTCTCAGCGGCCCCACGTCTTGCGCAGGACGCGCAGCCAGTTCTCGTGCGCGATCTTCTTGAGGTCTTCCTCGCCGTAGCCGTGCTCCCGGAGCGCCTGCATGAGGCGGGGCAGGCCCCTCACGTCACCGATGGCGTCGGGGATGCGGATCCCGTCGAAGTCCGAGCCGAAGCCGACCCTCTCCATGCCGAGGTGCTCCACCAGGTGGTCGATGTGCCGGACCATGACCTCGATGGGGGTATCGGTATCCTCGGAGCCGTCCTCGCGCAGGAAGTGGACCCCGAAGTTCAGACCGACCATCCCGTCCGAGGCGGCTATGGCCTCGAGCTGCGCGTCGGTGAGGTTGCGCGGGGAGGGGCAGATGGCGTGGGCGTTGGAATGGGTCGCGACGAGCGGCGCCTCGCTCAGTTCGGCCACGTCCCAGAACCCGCGCTCGTTCAGGTGCGAGACGTCGATCACGATGCCGAGCTCGTTGCAGGCGCGGACCAGGCGCCGCCCGGCCTCGGTGAGGCCCGCCCCGGTGTCCGGCGTGCTCCCGAACCGCACGCGCACCCCCTCGGCGAAGGCGTTGGGGCGGCTCCAGACTATCCCAAGCGAGCGCAGCCCGGCGCGGTGGAGCACGTGGAGCGCGTCGAGGTCCGTGTCTATGGCGTCGGCCCCCTCCATGTGGAGCACGGCGGCGAGGATGCCCTCGTTTATGCAGCTTCGTGTCTCTCCGGCGCTGCGGACGATCCTGACCTGCCCCTCGGAGAGCTCCTCGATCCTGAACAGTGTGGCCGCGGCCGAGAGAGAGTACCGCAGCGCGTAGGAAGGATCGAGCGTCTCGTGCGCAGCCTTCCCTTCCGGCGGCGGGACCCACACCGCGAACATCCCGCCCCCGAAGCCGCTCTCCCGCGCCCTCGGCAGGTCCAGGTGTCCCTCTTCCCGGCGCTCGAAGAAGCCGGCCGGGTCGTCGAGCCGCTCCAGAACGTCGTTGTGACCGTCGAAGACGACGGGGAATTCCCCCTCTTTCATCCAGCAACCCCGCTTTCTGGCCACGAGACCATCATCGGCCTTCAGACTTTAGCTCATCCAGCCCCGGGCGGGCGTGACGGCTAGAACTTTGATTTTTTCTCCACGGGGCTTATCATGAACGGCGATGCGAAGGCGGCGATCTCTACGGCCCTTCTGCTGCGGCCATCTCGCGTCCACCGTGGGGTGGTGGTCCTTGTTCTCTCTGTAAGCGGGCGAGGCCGGTCTCCGGCGGCCGTGGAAGCCGGTTGAAAACTGCTGCTGTGAGGTGATGATGGCGGATTTCGATACCAGGTACATCTTCGTGACCGGCGGGGTGGTCTCCTCCATAGGCAAGGGGACGAGCGCCGCCTCCCTGGGGATGCTACTCAAGAGCCGGGGCTACAGGGTGGCGTTGCAGAAGTTCGATCCCTACATAAACGTCGACCCGGGCACGATGAACCCCTACCAGCACGGGGAGGTCTTCGTCACCGAGGACGGGGCCGAGACCGACCTCGACCTGGGCCACTACGAGCGGTTTCTGGACGAGAACCTGGGCCGGCTCTCCAACGTCACCACCGGCAGCGTCTACTGGGAGGTCATCCAGCGCGAGCGGCGGGGCGACTACCTGGGGGCGACCGTGCAGGTGATCCCGCACATAACCAACGAGATAAAGAGCAGGATCGGACGCCTCGGCGAGGACAAGGACATCGTCATCACCGAGATCGGCGGCACGGTGGGGGACATCGAGAGCCTGCCGTTCCTGGAGGCGATAAGGCAGTTCCGCAACGACGTGGGCCGGAAGAACGTCCTCTACGTGCACGTCTCCTACGTCCCCTACATCGAGGCCGCCGGGGAGCTGAAGACCAAGCCGACCCAGCACTCCGTTCAGCGGCTGCGCGAGATAGGCATCTCCCCGGACATCATCATCTGCCGCGCCGACCGCCCGATAAGCGAGGAGATAAGGCGCAAGATCGCGCTCTTCGGCGATGCGGACTTCGAGTCGGTGATCCCGGCGCTCAACGCCCCCTCGCTCTACGCGATCCCGCTCGACCTGCACGACGAGGGTCTCGACGAGCTGGTCCTGGAGAAGCTCGGCCTGCCCGCCCCGCGCGCCAACCTGGCCCGCTGGCGCGATCTGGTGGAGCGGATGACCTCCCTCGAAGAGAGCGTGAAGATAGCGATAGTCGGCAAGTACACCCGGCTGCAGGACGCCTACATCTCCATCGTCGAGGCGCTCGGGCACGCGGGCGCGGCCTGCGGGCTCAAGCCCGATCTGGCCTGGATCGACGCGGAGGAGATTACGGACCAGCGGGCGGCGGAAGACCTGCTCGGGGATGCCGACGGCGTGCTCGTCGTTCCCGGCTTCGGCAGCCGTGGGGTGGAGGGCAAGATCGAGGCCGTCCGTTACGCCCGCGAGAGCGGCAAACCCTTCCTCGGGCTGTGTCTGGGGATGCAGGTCGCGGTCATCGAGTTCGCCCGCAACGTGGCCGGGCTCAAAGGGGCAGATTCGACGGAGTTCGACGAGGACACGCCGCACCCGGTCATAGACATCATGGCCGATCAGGTCGGCGTCGACAAGGGGGGTACGATGCGCCTCGGCCACTACCCCTGCCGGATAGTCCCCGGTACGCTCGCCGAGTCCCTCTACGGGAGCGGCACGATCGGGGAGCGCCACCGCCACCGCTACGAGGTGAACAACGCCTACCGGGAGACGCTGGAGGAGGCGGGGATGGTCTTCTCCGGCCTCTCCCCGGACGGGCGTCTGGTCGAACTGGCCGAGATCCCCGACCACCCCTTCTTCATCGGGAGCCAGTTCCACCCGGAGTTCAAGAGCCGGCCGCTGCGCCCGCACCCGCTGTTTCTGGGGTTCGTCAGGGCCTGTGGCCAGCTGCGCGATCTCTCGCCGGAGGTGGCCAGGAGCGGGGAGGGCGGCGGACGCTGAAGGGGAGGGTGCTCCTGCTGCCGGAGGAACCGCCGGGCACCGTGGTGAGCCGCACTCCCGGGGCCTTCCTGCTGCGGGCCGCTCTGAGCTGGGAGGAGGCGCCGCGTGAGGGGGTCGCGGCCCTGGCTTCCGCCCTCGATCCCGCACCGATCCGCGGCAGCTTCCACGCGGTGTACGGGATGACCTCAGATACGGCGGGCCGTGTGGCGTGCGAGGTGCGCTCTTTCTACCGGCGCGAGCTCGCGCGATCGCTCGACCGGACGCTGCGTGCGGTGAACTCCCTGGCCGCTCTCACCGGTGCGGTGCTCGAGCTCGGGGTGGAGCGCATCGCGGGTGCGAGGGTGTTCAGCCCGGACCGCCGCCGGGCGCTGTCCCGATCGCTGAGCAGGCACGGTCTGCTCCCGCGGGAGGCCGCTTCGCTCGTGCCCGTGGGCGCCGGACCCGACCTCTGCCTGGGGGTCGGCGCGCTGCTGGACGAGTTGCGTCCGGCGTTGCTGCGGGACGGCTGGGAGGTCGTCGGGGTATGGACCGACCCTTCCGGATGGGGTAGGCTCTCCATCGAGAGCGGGGAGGACGGCTGGTTTTGAGGATCGGGATCTTGCGAGAGAGGGCTCCCGGCGAGACGCGGGTGGCGCTCGATCCGCACGCCGTCTACGAGCTGACCCGGGTGGGGCACCTCGTGCTGGTCGAACGCGGGGCCGGTGAGGGCGCGGGCATCCCGGATGCCCGCTACCGGGAGGCCGGCGCCCGGATCCTGAAGGAGGCCGCTCCGGTCTACGAGGGAGCGGAGCTCATCGCCCGGGTCTCGGGGCCGCCACCCGAGGAGTATTCCTACCTGAGGAGGGATCTCATCCTGCTGGCCTTCCTCTCCCTCCCGGTCAACCCGGATCTGATGCAGGCCCTGCTCCGCTCGCGCTGCATCGCCATCGCCCTCGAGAGCATCCGCGACCGCCGCGGGCGTCTGCCGGTGCTCACGCCGATGAGCGAGATCGCCGGGCGTCTCGTGCCCCAGATCGGAGCGCGCTACCTGCAGAAGAACGAAGGGGGGCGCGGGATCCTGCTCGGTGGTGCGACCGGTGTCCGGCCGGGGCGGGTCGTCGTCCTGGGCTGCGGGATCGTCGGCTCCGTGGCCGCCAGGGTCGCGAGCGGTCTCGGTGCGCAGGTGACCGTCGTGGACCGGGACCTCGAACGCCTGCGGCGCATGGAGAAGTCGGGCCTCGGCGGGGTGACGACGCTCGCGGCGAACGCCATGAACATAGAAGAGGCCGTCACGCGCGCCGATCTGCTCATCGGGGCCGTCTTCGTCTCAGGAACGAGAACCCCGCACCTGGTCGGACGCAGGACGGTGGCGGCCATGCACGACGGCAGCGTCATAGTCGACGTGGACGTCGACTACGGGGGATGCGTGGAGACCTCCCGCCCCACCACCCTCGAAAGCCCCACCTTCGTCGAGGAGGGCGTGATCCACTACTGCGTCAAGAACGTTCCCGCGACCGTCCCCGTGACCGCCACCCACGCCCTCTCCAACGCCCTTCTCCCCTACGTACGCAGCATCGCCGGGCTCGGCCTCACCGACGCGCTCAACGCCGACCCCGGCCTCAGGGCCGGGGTGGTGCTCGCCGAGGGGAGCGTGGTCAGCCGTTCGCTGGCCAGAACCTGCGGTATGGATTACCACTCGATCTCCTCCGTCTTGCCCCTTCACCGGGAGGTGAGATGATCCGTTCCCGGCCGCTCTCGGACTTCAGCGTCGAGATAGAGGTCTACTCCGGACCTTACGAGTGGCTCCTGGCGCTGATCCTCCGGCATGAACTAGAGGTCTTCGAGGTGCCGCTGCACGAGCTCGTCGACCTGTACCTTAGGGATAGGGATGAGGTGGGTGCGGACACCCTCGAGCGAGACACCGACTTCGCCGGTTCGGCCACCGCGCTCGTGCTGCTCAAGAGCCGCTCGCTCTTCCCGGCGATGGAGGAGCCGGCGGACGGAACGGAGGGTGAGGTCTCCGCGGAGGATCTCGCAGATCGGCTCTCCCTCTACCTCAAGGTCAGGAGGGGGGCGGAGTATCTCAGAGGGCGCTTCGAAGAGGGTGCGGGGTATCATCCATCGGGGCATGCGCTCGAGCCACGAAAGGGGCGTCTGAGGGTCGATCGCAGGAGGCTCGAGATGGCCACGAGGCGCATGTTCTCGAGGCTGGAGGAGCCTTCGCTGGCGCACATCGACCGGATAACGCTCAGCCTGGAGGAGCTCGCCGCCGTGATCCGGGGCGCCATCGCCGGGAGTGGTGGACGGCCGCTCTCCTACGAGGAGCTCGTGCGCGGCATGGACCGGGTCGGCCGGGCGCTGACGTTCGCGGCGGCCGTCTCGCTCGCCTCCGAGGGCGAGGTGCGTCTGTTGCAGGAGGAGCCGTTCGGGGAGCTGAGGGTGATGCCGGCGTGATGGACGGAGCCGGACCGGAGGCGCTGGTCGAGGCCATACTCCTGGTGAGCGAGAGGCCGGTGGAGGAAGAGGTGCTCCTCTCGTCGGCGGGGCTCGACCGGGACGGGCTGGAACGGGCGCTCTCCCGCCTCCTCGACAAGTACGACGCCCGAAGCTCCGGGGTGGTCCTGCGGCGTGTGGCCGGGGGGTGGCAGCTCGCGACGAACCCCCGGTGCGCGGAGGCGATCGAACGTTTCCGCGGCGAGGCCCGTCCCACACCGCTCTCCGGCGCCGCCTACGAGGTGCTCTCCTGCGTGCTCTACCTGGGGCCGATGACGCGCGGCGCCATCTCCGCCGTGCGGGGGGTGAACTCCGACGCGGTGGTACGCAACCTGATCGAACGCAACCTCCTCGCGGAGGTGGGCGCCGACGAGGAGAGCCCGGGCGCACCGGCGCTGCTGGACGTGACCGAGGATTTCCTCATCGCGGCCTCAGCCGGGAGCCGGGAGGATTTTCCCCCGCTGGAGGAGCTGGTGAGCGAGGAGGAGCTCGCCCGGGTGCGCGAGCGCCTGAAGGATCACGCCTCGAAGGAGCCCTGATGCGCCTGCAGGCTTACCTGGCCCGCAGCGGCGCCGCCCCCTCCCGGCGTAAGGCCGAGGCGCTCATCGTCTCGGGCCGCGTCAGGGTCAACGGGCGCGTGGCCGGGCTGGGGACGAAGGTCTCCGAAGGAGACGCCGTCTCTCTCGACGGGAGACCCGTCCGCCTGCCGGAGACCAGGACCTACCTGGCGCTCAACAAACCGGCGGGTTACATCACCACCCTCTCCGACGAGCGGGGCAGGCCGACGGTCGCGGAGCTCGTCCCCTCCATTCCCGGTCTCGTCCCCGTGGGCCGGCTCGACGCGGATACGACCGGCCTGATCATCATGACCAACGACGGAAGGCTCGCTCACCGCATAGCGCACCCCTCCTACGAGATCGAGAAGGAGTACCGCCTCGTCCTTCAGAACCCGGTCGACGAAGAGGCCCTGCGCGCGCTCGCCTCGGGACCCGAGCTCGAGGACGGACCGATGGTTCCTCCGGAGGTCTCCCGTCTGCGGCGTGGGCGGCGCCGCACCGTCCTCCACCTCACCATCCATGAAGGCCGTAAACGCATAATACGCAGAGCCTGCGAGGCCGTGGGGCTTCGCCTCGTCCACCTGGAGCGTGTGAGGGTGGGGCCGGTGCGGCTCGGGGAACTGGCCCCGGGGGAATACCGCAGGCTGACCGACGAGGAGGTGAAGAGGCTGTGGCGCGGGAGGTGAGGGGTGTCCCCGGACGGGACTTCGGCGTCGAGGACGTGCGCGGAGAGTTTCCGCAGGAGCTGGAGATCATGCCCTTGAAGGAGCCCCCCGATGCAGAGGTCCGGGTGCCCGGCTCCAAATCCATAACCAACCGGGCGCTCATCCTGGCCGCGCTGGCCGCCGGGCGTTCCGTGATCTCCAACCCGCTCTTCTCCGACGATACATTCTGGCTGATGCGGGCGCTCGTGGATCTCGGGTTCGAGGTCTTCGCCGATGCGCCGGGGAGGAGAATCGAGGTGGTCGGGCTGGGCGGGGAGATCCCGGCCGAAGAGGCCGACGTCTTCGTGGGCAATGCCGGGACCGCCGCCCGGTTCCTGCCTCCCTTCCTCGCTCTGGGCCGGGGCACCTACCGGGTGGACGGGACGGCGAGGATGCGCGAGCGCCCCGTTGCCGACCTCGTGGATTCCCTGCGCGCCCTCGGGGTCCGTGTCGACTACGAGGACCGCGAGGGCCGCTTCCCCCTGATCGTCCGCGGCGGTGGCATACCCGGGAGCGTGGCCACCGTCTCCGGTGAGAAGAGCAGCCAGTTCCTGAGCGGCCTGCTCCTCGCCGCTCCCTATGCCGGAGATGGCCTTCGGCTGGAGGTGTCCGGTCGGCTGGTCTCGAGGCCCTACGTCGAGATCACGGCGCGCATGATGCGCTCCTTCGGCGCCATGGTCGAGCGCGAGGGAGGGGTATATCGCGTCCCCCCCGGCACCTACCGGGCGCGCCACTACGCCGTCGAGCCCGACGCCTCGGCCGCCTCCTACTTCTTCGCCGCCGCCGCGGTGACCGGGGGCCGCGTCCGAGTCCCCGGCCTCTCCCCCGACGCCATGCAGGGCGACCTCGGGTTCGTGCGCGTCCTCGAGCGTATGGGATGCCAGGTCGCCTTCGACGCCGGCGCGGTCGAAGTCCGGGGCCCAGAACGTCTGCGCGGGGTCGACGCCGACATGGGGGACATCTCCGATACCATGATGACCCTCGCCGCCATCGCACCCTTCGCCGACGGCCCCACCACCATCACCAACGTCGGACATACCCGCCACCAGGAGACCGACCGCGTCTTCGCCGTCGCCCGCGAACTCTCCCGCCTCGGCGTCCCGGTCGAAGAAGGCGAAGATTGTTTACGCATAATACCAAAGGGAGGGGTACGTGGGGCTCTGGTGCGCACCTACGACGACCACAGGATGGCGATGTCGTTTGCGGTTGTGGGGCTCGTGGCGGGGGGCATCCGCATAGAGGATCCTGCGTGCGTCGCGAAGACGCTCCCCGGTTATTTCGAGCTGCTGGAGGGTCTGCGCGATTAGGGGCGGGGGCATCCGTTATACTTGCGGTTCGTATATGGGTGGATTTCTGGTTGCCATAGACGGACCGGCGGGGAGCGGCAAGAGCTCCGTGGCGCGGGAGGTGGCGCGCAGGCTCGGTGTGACGGACATCAGCACCGGCGCGGTCTACCGGGCGGTGGCGCTGGTCGCGATCGAGGATGGGGTGGACCCCGCCGACGAGGAGGGGCTGGTCCGGATAGCCCGGAGGCTCGAGCTGGGGCCGGGGGGGGTGAGGTACGACGGGAGGTGGATCTCCGGGGAAGAGCTGCACGCCCCGGAGGTCTCCGGCGTCGCCTCGAAGGTCTCGGCGCATCCCCGTGTCAGGGAGGTGCTCCTGCCCGTGCAGCGGCGGGCGGCGGAGGAGGCCCGGCGGGCGGGTGGGGCCGTGGTCGAGGGGAGGGACATAGGCACGGTGGTCCTTCCCGAGGCCGACCTGAAGATCTTCCTCTCCGCCTCTCCGGAGGAGCGTGCCCGGCGCAGGGCTCTGCAGAGCGGCAGGGAGGCGGATCTGGACGAGGTCCGTGAGGCGATCATGCTGCGCGACCGTCAGGACACCGAGCGGGAGAGCGCCCCGCTCAGGCCCGCGCCGGATGCGGTGATAGTGGACACGACGGGCATGGGTTTCGAGGAGGTCGTGGAGAAGGTGATGGGCCTCGCCCGTCGGCTCTGCGGTCCTTCCGGGGGGTGAGGGGATGCCGCGGGTCGAGATGTCGGGCAGGTACCGCCTGCTCAGGAGGATGGTCGTCACGGCCGCCCGGATCGCCGTGGGGTTCGAGTGTGAGGGGGAGGAGCGGACGCCGGGGAGCGGGCCGCTCATCGTCGCGGCGAACCACACCAGGTATCTCGATCCCCTCTTCGTCTGCATGGCGGTCCCCCGGCGCATCCAGTGGATGGCCAAGAAGGAAATCTTCGTCTTCCCTTTCCGGGGGTTCTTCCGGTTCGTCGGGGCGTTCCCCGTGGACCGGCAGGCCGGGGGGCACAGCGCGCTGCGGGCCGGTCTCAGGCTGCTCGGAGAGGGGTGGGCGCTCGGCATCTTCCCCGAGGGCACCCACCGCACCAAGGGCGTCTCGCGCGAAGCCAAGAGCGGAGCCATCATGCTCGCGGCGCGCGGCGGGGCGAAGATCCTGCCGGTGTATCTGGGGCCGGTGCCCGGCCCGATCGCGCGGCTGCGGGGCGCGAGGTTTCGCACCTACGTCGGAGAGCCGATCAGCGTACCGCGGGATCTCAAGGGGCGCGAGGCGTACCAGAAGGCCGCGGATGAGTTGTTGCGCGAGATATACCGGCTCCCGCGGGAGGCGGAGGGGAGGCGGCGTTGAGCGGTCGCCTTCCCGTGGTGGCGGTCGTCGGGGCCCCCAACGTGGGCAAGAGCACGCTGGTGAACCGCGTCCTCGGGCGCAGGCAGGCCGTGGTCGCAGAAGAGCCCGGCACCACACGCGACCGCACCTACACGAAGGCCGAATGGGCCGGCAGGGAGTTCGTGCTCGTCGACACCGGCGGCATGGAGCCCTACGGGGCGGATGGTCTGCAGGCGCTCGTGACGTTGCAGAGCAGGATCGCGGCCGAAGAGGCCGATGTGGTCATACACCTGACCGACTCGCGCACCGGGGTGACGGAGGCCGATGCGGTGATCGCGAGGGAGCTGCGCCGGATGGGATCTACGGTCGTGCTCGCCGTGAACAAGCTCGACGACCCGCAGAACGACGCCGATCGCTACGGGTTCTACTCTCTGGGGGAGGGGGAGCCGCATCCGATCTCCGCGCTGCACGGCATAGGGGTGGGGGACCT
Organism: Rubrobacter sp. M3-4; assembly: GCF_059772285.1. Lineage (NCBI taxonomy): Bacteria > Bacillati > Actinomycetota > Rubrobacteria > Rubrobacterales > Rubrobacteraceae > Rubrobacter > Rubrobacter sp. M3-4. The sequence continues at coordinate 11,784 of NZ_JCBAJP010000012.1, read as the reverse complement.
GCTCGACGTCGTGGTCGGGATGCTCCCGGAGCTCCCGGACGCGGAAGAACCCGAGCATCCGCAGCTCGCGATCGTGGGCCGTCCCAACGTCGGGAAGAGTACGCTGCTGAACAGCCTGCTCGGCTCCGAGCGGGCCGTCGTCTCCGAGGTGCCCGGTACGACGACCGACGTCGTGGCGGGGACGCTGGAGGTCGACGGGCAGACCTTCTCGGTGCTGGACACCGCGGGGGTGACCCGGAACGTGCGCAGGGCACGAGGCGTGCCGTACTACTCCGCGCTGCGCAGCGCCGAGGCGATCCGCAGATCGGAGGTCTCGCTCCTGCTCGTGGATGCGGTCGAGGGGCTCGTCGCCGGTGACCTGCAGATCGCACGCCAGGTACAGGAGGCCGGCAGGGCCTTCGGCGTGCTGGTCAACAAGCGGGACCTCGTCTCGCAGGAGAGGATAAAAGAGATCGAACGAACGCTCGAGGTACGCATGACCGACCTCAAGCCGCCGGTGAGGGCGCTCTCCGCGCTCGAAGGCAGCGGGCTCGAGGGGGTGTACGAGCTCGCCCTCGGGTTGCACCGGGCCTACGGTCTGAGGGTGCCGACCCACGAGGTCGCGGAGTTCGTCCGGGAGCTCACCGCGAAGAACCCGCCGCCGCGGAGGGTGAAGGTGCGCTTCGCCCTGCAGACCGGTGAGCGGCCGCCGGAGTTCACCCTTTTCGCCACCAGGCCGAAGGACATTCCCGACAGCTACGTCCGCTATCTCGAGAACGCCTTCAGGGAGAGCTACGGGCTCTGGGGGGTGAGCTTCAGGATCAGGCTGCGCTCGAGCAGATGAGTTTTAAGGTGGCCCCACGGGCCGGGTGAGGTTAAAGTTAAGATGAAGGAGTCTCCGAAAAGACCCGGAAGGGCAGCGCCGGGGAGGCTTACAAGGGGGTGTTGAGCAGAAGGTGAAGGCCGTGATAATGGCCGGCGGGCAGGGAACCCGTCTGCGGCCGCTGACGAGCAACCAGCCCAAACCCATGATCCCGATAGCCAACGTGCCGTGCATGGAGCACATCGTCAACCTGCTCAAGCGGCACGGCTTCACGGACATCGTGGTCACGCTGCAGTTCATGCCGGACGAGATAAGGGACTACTTCGGCGACGGATCGCGGTGGGGGGTCGACATCTCCTACTCGGTCGAGGACGTGCCGGCCGGGACGGCCGGTTCGGTGAAGATGGCCGAGCGCAAGCTCGACCTCAGGGGGGAGCGTTTCCTGGTCATAAGCGGGGACGCCCTCACCGACGCCGACCTCAGCGCGCTCGTCTCCTTCCACGAAGAGAAGGGTTCGGAGGCGACGATGGTCCTCAAGAGCGTCGAGAACCCGCTCGACTTCGGGATCGTGATAACCGAGGAGGACGGGCGCATCTCGCGCTTTCTGGAGAAGCCGGCCTGGGGGCAGGTCTTCTCGGATACGGTCAACACCGGCATCTACCTGCTCGAGGCCTCGGTGATGGACGAGATCCCGGACCCGGAGAAGGAGGGGGAGTACGACTTCTCCAAGGAGCTCTTCCCGAAGATGCTCGAGGAGGGAAGGAAGCTCTACGGCTACGTCACCGACGACTACTGGGAGGACATCGGCACCCTCGAGCAGTACGCCTCCGCCCAGCGCGACGTCCTCGACGGGAAGGTGAAGGGCGTCAGGCCGCCGGGCACGAGGCTCAAGGGCAACGTGTACATCGGCAGAAGGGCGCAGGTCGACGAGGAGCAGCTCGAAGGCCCGGTCGTCATCGGCGAGAACGCCCGCGTCGACGAGGGTGCCAGGATCAGCCCCTACTCGGTGATCGGGGACAACGTCGTCATCTCCTCCGGTGCGACGATAGAGCGTTCGATCATCGCCGAAGGGACCTACATCGGCGAGGGGGCCGAGCTGAAGGACACGCTGGTCGGGCGCTCCTCGTACATCCAGGCCCGGGCGCGCATCCTGGAGCGCAGCGCGCTCGGGGACGACGTCATCGTCGGCGAGGGGGCGACCATCGCCCCGGAGGTCAAGATCTACCCGCACAAGACCGTCGAGAGCGGGGCGAACGTCACCCACAGCCTCATCTACGAGACGATGGGGTTGCGCACGATCTTCAAGGGCGGGATCGTCTCGGGCAAGTTCAACGTGGACCTCACCCCCGAGTTCGTCGTCAGGCTCGCCTCCTCGTTCGGGACGACCCTCGACCCGGGGGCCGTGGTGACCCTGGGGCGGGACGCCTCACTCGCCGCCCAGGCCTGCAAGCGGGCGATGACGGCGGCGCTGCTCGCCACGGGGGTCAACGTGCGCGACCTGCGGGCGGCGCATGCGGGGGTGGTGCGCCACGACGTCCTGGCGGGCAAGTCCTCCGCGGGGGCACACGTACGCTCGGGGGAGGATCCGGACGACGTGGAGATCCTGTTCTTCTCCTCGGACGGGACCCCGATGGGCGAGTCCGAGCAGCGCGGCATCGAGAAGGTCTTCGTGCGCGAGGAGTACCGCCGGGCCTTCGACGGGGATATAGGGGAGCTGATCTACCCCGGCCGCGCCGTCGAGCAGTACGTCGAGCGCCTGGAGCGGGCCACCGACCGCGGCAAGACCGCGGGATCCGCGATGGTCGTGGATTTCTCCGGCGGGGTCGCCGGGCTCGTCTCCAACCGGGTCTTCTCCCGGCTGGGCGTGAACGCCGTCGTGATCTCCGGGTTCGTCAACGCGAACGTCGTGGGGAGCGTGCCCCGGCCGAACCTCGAGGAGAGCCTCGAGCGGGTCGGTAACATGGTCCCCACGGTCGGGGCGGCCTTCGGATGCGTCGTCGAGCCCTCCGGAGAGGCCGTCTGGTTCGTCGACGATCAGGGGGAGCCCGTACCCCCCGACGTGATGCTCGCCTGCCTCATCGTGGCTCTGGAGCCGAACCTAGTCGTGCTGCCGGTGAACCTGAGCAGCGAGTACACCCGCCTGGTCGAGGAGTCCGGCGGCAGGGTCGTTCTCAGCCGCACGGGGCTCGGCAACGTCGCGCTCACCGCGGCCGAGCATCACGCCGACCTCGCCGGCACGGACGATGGACACTACATCTTCCCCTCGTTCCTGCCGGCCTCCGACTGCTTCATGACGCTCGCCCGGGCGCTCGAGGCTTTCCGGGAGAAGCCGCTCTCCTCGGTGCGCCGGAGGTTCGGGGAGAGCTTCGGGGGGGTGGTGCGCGAGCGGCTGGAGTGCCCCTGGTCCGCCAAGGGCCGGGTGATGCGGGGCCTCGCCGAACGCTTCGGGGGTGACCCGGACGCCATCCTCACCGACGGGGTGAGGCTGAGCCTCGACGGCGGGTGGGTGCTCATGCTCCCCGATCCGGACAACCCGCTCTTCTACGTCTACGCGGAGGCAGAGGACGGCGGCCGGCCCCAGCGGCTGATGCAGGAGTACGTCGAGCTCGTGCGGGATCTCATTCGCAACGAGTGACGTTCGCCTAAGACTGTACTTCAGGTTCATCTCAGGCTATACTGCACCTCGTGCGAGGAGGCCGGCGTCGCGAGAAGGGGTCCGTTGGAAGAAGAGTTCGACGAACAGCTCCCTGACCTGACCTCGGCTCCCTCGGACGAGCTCAAGGAGCTGCTCGGGGATCTGGTCGAGGAGGAGCGGAGGATCAGCTACCGGCGCCGGATCATCCAGGGCAGGATAGACGCGATCCGGGCGGAGCTGGTCCGCAGGGGTGCGGCCGCGCTCACGCCGGAGGAGCTGGCCGAGGTGATGCTCAGGGAGAGGGGATTTCGGGAGGAAGACGCTTTTTGAGCAGGTGCCCCAACTGTGGCGCGGAGGTTCTGCCGCAGATGAAGTTCTGTGGGGAATGTGGCGTACCGCTGACCGAGGGTTACGCGACGGTCTCCTATTCCCCGAGCTTCTCCGACTACGAGGAGGAGCTCTCTCAGCCGGTGCCGGAGGGCCGCGGCGAGGCCCTGCTGATAGAGCTCGACCAGGTGGAGGGCACCGCCGGGCGCCGGATGCACGACATCCGGGGAGACCGGGTGACGGTCGGGCGCAGCCCGAACAGCGACATCTTCCTCGACGACGTCACGGTCTCCCGGCGGCACGCCGAGATAAGGCGCAACGATCACGGTTTCTCGATCAAGGACGTCGGGTCGCTCAACGGGACTTACGTCAACCGGGTGAGGGTCGATGAGGTGGATCTGCGCAACGGGGATGAGATACAGGTGGGCAAGTACCGCTTCAAGTTCGTCTCGTCCTAGTCCGATGGGGGAGAGATGACATCGGAGGGTGGGACCACCAGGGACAGGTACACCATCGGGGAAGTGGTCGAGAAGCTCCGGCCGGAGTTTCCGACGCTCTCGGTGAGCAAGATACGCTACCTGGAACGCCGGCGGCTGCTCTCGCTCTCGCGCACCCGTGGTGGTTACAGGCTCTTCTCGCCGCGGGACGTCGAGCTTTTGCGCTACATCCTGAAGCTGCAGGACGAGGAGTACCTGCCGCTCAAGGTCATCAAGGAACGCATAGACAGGGGGGAGCCCTTCTACTCCTCCCAGGACTCCCCGGACGGACTGCCCCGGGTCTCCGAAGACCGTACCTACACCCGGGAGGAGCTGGCCGAGGCCGTCGAGGTGGAGCCGTCTTTCGTGGACGAGCTGATCAACCTCGGCGTCATCGGAAGGAACGGCGACCTCAGGCAGCGCGACGTGGAGATCGTGCGCATGGCGCGTGAGATGGCGAAGTACGGGATTCAACCCCGCCACCTGCGCGGGATCATGGCCGCCGTCGAGCGGGAGGCCGCGATGTTCAAGCAGATACTCAACCCGGACCTGCGCAGCGGCGACGAGGCCCGTATCGCCGAGGCGATGCACAAGGCACGGCACCTGGCGGGGATGGACTCGCGCCTGAAGGAGCTCATGATGGCGAGCATCATAGAATCGTTCGCGCCTTGAACCGGCTCTCCATAGAGGAGCTGGAGCGCAGGATCCGGACGGTCCCGGACTTCCCGCGCCCCGGCATCTCCTTCAAGGACATCACCCCGATAATCGAGGATGGCGAAGCCCTGCACGCCGCCGTGGACGCGCTCGCCGAGGCCACGGAACCTTACGAGTACGACAGGATCCTCTCCGCCGAAGCCCGGGGGTTCGTCTTCGGTACCGCCCTCTCCTACCGCGCCAGGAAGGGTCTCATCCTCGCCCGCAAGCCGAACAAGCTCCCCCGCCGGACCATCTCGGCCTCATACGAACTGGAGTACGGTACCGACGCGCTCGAGACCCACGCGGACTCCATCCCCCCGGGGACCCGCGTCCTCGTCACCGACGACCTCCTCGCCACCGGCGGTACCGCCCGCGCCATGTGCGAGCTGGTCGAGAACGCCGGTGGCGTCGTCGCCGCCTGCGCCTTCCTCATCGAGCTGCGCTTCCTCGACGGCCGCAGCCGCCTCTCTCCTTACCCCGTGGTCTCCCTCATCTCCTACGATGAACCCTGAGAAGAACCTCCCCGCCCCACGTGCGTACACCCACCCCGAGCACCGCCGCCTCGTCGACCTCTTCCTGCGTACCCTCTCCAGCCCCCAGACCAAAAAGACCTATAATACAGAAGTGAGGCTGTTCCTGGGCTTCGTCGAGGGGGAGCTCGGGCGGGGATCCATCGAGGAGCTGAGCGCGGAGGACATCTCGCTCTACAGGGAGCGGTTGCTCGATCGGTATCCTGCGGCGACGGCGGCGAAGAAGCTCACGGTGGTGCGCAGGTTCCTGACGTTCGCGTACATGGCGGGTGTGACGAGGGTGAATCCGGAGGCCGTCAAGTTCTTCGCCAAGAGCCCGAGGGTGGTATACGACCCGTCGTACAACGTGCTCACCGAGAGCGAGCTCTCCCGGATGTTCGAGGCGGCCCGGAGGCGCAACCCGCGGGACTACGTGATGCTCGCGGTGTTGGCCTCCTGCGGGCTCAGGGAGGCGGAGGTCGTAGGGCTGAAGATAGGGGACTTCCGGGAGGTGGTCGACGGTCAGGTCTTCGTGCGCGTGGAGGGCAAGGGGGGGAAGGTCAGGAACGTCCCGGTCTCTCCCGAGCTCTGGACGTTGGTGCAGCGCTACGTGCTCTCGAGCGGGAGAAGCTTCGTGTCGCAGGCGGATGCAAGAAAGCCGCTCTTCCCTTCGAGGGAGGGCAAAGACAAACCGCTCACGACCCGCTCGGTACGCTACATCGTGAAGAAGTACGCGAGGGAGGCCGGGATCACGAAGGCCATCTCCCCGCATTCGATCCGCCACACCGTGGGGACGAACATGGCGATGAACGAGGCCCCGCTGCTCGTCATACAGCAGTTCCTCGGGCACTCGGATCCGAAGACGACCCTGCGTTACATAAGGCGGGCCGAGGAGCTCACCGCGAGGGCGTACAGGTACAACACCCTCCCGCCGCTGTAGGGGCTACCTCCTGTAGCAGCCGTCACCCCTGTGCAGGGGGTATTCCACCGGGCACCTGCCGTCGGACATCAACGGTACCGGACCGAGACGGGGGCCGCCGGAGCTGATCCTGGTCCCCGTCGTCCCGTACTGGCTCGTCGCCGGGGTGGAGTACTGCGAGGAGGCCGCGCTGCCGCTCGCCGGGCTCGAAGAAGTGCCGCCCCGTGTGACGGGGGAAGGAGAGGCGTAGGAGGAGTGGCTCCTCGTGTCGGGGGAGAAGGTGTTCCCGCCCGAAGTCGTGCCTGCCGGGGAGCTGGTGGAGCTGGTGGAGATCGTCTGCGCTATCGCCGCCTGCAGGATCCCGAGCGGCTGCGAGCCCCCCTCGAAATACGCGAGGGCAACCCTGGCCGTGAACGCACACGCCACGATGAGGGCTGCGGCCGCGATCTTCGTCAAGAGACCCGAGTTGAGCATCCGTGTGTCCCCCTCGCGAGAAGGCCGGGTAAAACGACTGCGGGAATTATACATCCCGCGGTGTGCGGCTTGAAGGGTGACTTTACCGACACTTTACAGAGGACTCACGGTATGTTTAAAAAATCGGGTTATGCTAAAGATGTGAGAGCATTTTCAACCTGATACACCCTGACGGCAGAGGGGGGTTTGTTGGCGTCTTCTGCGGAGCGGTTTTACGAAGCGGGAGGAGCCGGGGTCTACCAGGAGAACGGGGGCTCCGGCGAAGTCCTTTTGCACGAGGCGATGCTGGAGGGATATCTCGAAAAGGTCGAGTTCTCGCGCGAGCGGAGGCTCTCCGGGCTGGTGAAGGCGATGCGCTGGCCGCTGCTCGCCGGGGGCGAGGGGAGGACCTACGGGCTGGTCTGCATCGAGGCCGCCTCGGACCTCGGGCTGGACGCGAAGGAGGCGCTGCCCGCGGCGGGCGCGGTCGAATTCGTGCACACCATCTCGATGGTGCACGATGCCCTCCCGGCGATCGGCCGGCTCCGGCCGGAGCTCGAGCCCTACCTGGAGGCGGTGGATCAGGCAACCGCCATCCTCGCGGGGGACGGGTTCTGGGGGGAGGCCCTCGGGTTGCTCACCAGGGCCCAGAGCGGATCCCCGGAGAGGGTTCTCGGGGCGGTGCGGGAGCTGGCGCGTTCGACCGGCGCGGAGGGCATGATCGGCGGGCACTCGATCGGCCTGGGAGGTGAGCGGGACGGGGAGAGCCCCGAGGCCGTCTACGATCTGAAGTGGGGGACGCTCTTCGCGGCCGCCGCGAAGATGGGGGCGTCGCTCGCGGGTGGCTCGCAGATGGAGCTCGATGCCGTCTCCGGATACGCCTGGAACGTGGGGATCTGCCACAGGATCTCCCTGGAGCTCGACGGCAGCGTGCCGGATGGGGACAGGGTGTTCACCAGGACCCTGGGGAAGGAGGCCGCCGAATCCCGCGCCAGGGAGGCTCGTCGGGCCGCCCTCGGGAGGCTCGATGAAGCGGGGTTGGAGGCCCGTGGCATGCGGGAGCTCCTGGAGTACGTGTCGAAGACCGGCCGGGCGGAGAGAAAGGAGGGGCGCTGATGGAGGAGAAGGTCTTCCCCCACGAGCTCGTCGACGCTCAGCACAGAGCCTTCGATTTCCTCGAGTCGCACCGTCGGTCGGACGGGTCGTGGGTGGGCGAGATGTCCTCCTCGGCCCTCGCCACCGCCATCTCCTGCCTCGCCCTGAGCCTGCATCCGGACGCAGCCCCGGAGGGGGCCGTCGAGCGTGGGCTCGGGTGGCTCGCCGCCGACCAGAACCCGGACGGGGGTTGGGGGGATGGCGTCGTGGACCCCTCCAACATGAACGCGACCAGCCTCACGGCCGCCGTGCTCTCCATGTGTGCTCCGCGGGAGTACGAGGAGGAGATACGCGCGGCGCGCGAGTGGGTGGACCGGCACGGGGGATTCGAGGCCATAAACGACCCGTCCAGGGTCACCCTGAGCGGTCCCTGCCGCTCGCTCTGGGCGCTCTGCGGGTTCGTCCGCTGGGAGGAGATAAGGAAGCTCCCGACGGAGATGATCCTGCTGCCCCGCCGCATCCGGCGCACGGTCTCCACCACCTTCCCCGCCTTCCTGAGCCTCTCGATGATGCACGAGCGGTTCGTGCCGTCTCCCGGGTTCTGGCAGCCGGTGAAGCGCAGGGCGACGAAGGAGGCCCTGGGCTGGTTGAGGAAGGCGCAGGGACCCAACGGTTCCTACGAGGAGTCGGCCTTCCTGACCTCGCTCATCGTGGTCGCGCTCACCCAGGCCGAGGTGGGGGCGACGGACATCGTGGGCCGGGCGCTGCCCTTCATCCGCGAGAGCCAGAGGGAGGACGGCTCCTGGCCGATAGACCGGGACCTCGAGAACTTCGACTCGGCCCAGGCCGTCTTCGCCTACCACGCGGCCGGGCGCCCGGTCCCGCGCGCGGGTGAGCTCAGGCGGTGGTTTCTCGCGGGCCAGTTCAGAAAACCTTTCTTCGCGACCTCTTCGCCGCCCGGCGGATGGGCCTGGGCGCTCCCTGCGGGGTGGCCGGATTCCGACGACACCGCCTACGCGCTGAAGGCTCTGAGGCTCCTGGGCGTGCCTCCGGACCACGAGGCGATCAGGCTCGGGCTGAGCTGGTGCTACGCCATGCAGAACAGAGACGGCTCGTGGCCCACGTTCGTGCGCAACTCCAGGATGCCCTTCGACCACGACGACCCATACATAACCTCCCAGATCCTCTCGGCCTTCTCGATGATGGAAAAAGAGGTCAGGGAGGGCCGGAGCGCCAGGCGGGCGCTCCGCTACCTGAGGGAGAAACAGCACGAGGACGGGAGCTTCGATTCGCTGTGGTTCAGGGCCTACACCCGCGGCACGGCGAACGTCCTGGAGGCACTGGTGGACCTGGGGCTCGCCCAAGACGAGATGGCGCAGAAGGCCGCGCGCTGGCTCGCGACGCACCAGAACGACGACGGTGGCTGGTCCGACGGTCATGGTGAGGCTCCCTCCACGGCGGAGGAGACCTCGTGGGCGGTGGGTGCTCTGCTCCGCTACGATCCGGCGCGCCACCGGCGCGAGATAGAGCGCGGGGTGAGGTGGCTGATCGACCGCCAGCGTCCCGACGGCGGATGGGACCCGGCCGTGATCGGGCTCTACTACGCCTCGCTCTCCTACTCCAACTCCTTCTACGCGCTCACCTACCCCCTGATCGCGCTCTCCCGCTACCGCAGGAGGGTGCTCGAGGGATGAACCTCCGCACCAAGCTGCTGGCGCATCTGGAGATGATGCGTCCCTACACGATGTTCCACGCCGGCATGCTCGGTTTCGCCTCGGCGCTCTTCCTCTCCGGTGGAGAGGCCTCCTGGTGGCGCGTCGCCCTCTGCTTCATCGTGCCCACCCTCGGCTGGATCGCCGGGCTGTACGCCGGCGACTACTACGACCGCGACCTCGACGCCATCGCCAAGCCCCACCGGCCCGTTCCTTCCGGCCGGGTCTCGCCGCGCGAGGCGTTCTCGTTCATGGTCTTCTACATCCTGCTCGGCTACGCCCTCGCGCTGGTGTTGAGCCCCGTCTCCTTCGCCATAGCCGTCGTCACCACCGTCTCCGGGATAGCCTATTCCAAGACCTTCAAGAAGATGGCCATCCTGGGCAACTTCGACCGGGGGCTCCTCGCCGCGCTCACCGTGCTGTTCTCCGGGGCGGCGGTCGGGGCTCTCTCAGGGACTGGCTGGGGTGTGGCGGCCCTCCTCGGGCTCTTCTTCTTTCACGACTCCTCCTCCAACCTCGTCGGCGCGATAAGGGACCTCGAGGGTGACAGGCGGGCCGGATACCGGACGGTGCCGGTCGTCTACGGCGTCGCGGGCTCCGTCTGGATCTCCGCGGCGCTCGCGCTGGTGTGGCTGGTGATCGCCCTCCTGCTCTTCTCCTACTACCACCACAGCAGCGTGGCCCTGGGGCTCTTCGCCGTCTCGTTCTGCATCGCCTGCGCCGTCTTCGTCCTGCTCCTGCTCAACCGCCACCGCCTCACGCGTCCCCAGGCGCTCGCGGCGCACAAGGCGATGGTCATCGAGCGCGTGATTCTCAGCGGCGCCATCGCCGCCGTCCACGGACCGGCCCCGGTCGTCATCGGGGTGCTCGTGTTCGTCATCGCCGCGACCGAACTCTCTCAGATAGCGCTTCGCAACCGCTACGAGTTCGGGACGACGAAGGGGGGATGAGAGAGGAGGGCGGCGGCTCAGCTCCGTCCGACGACGGACTCACGCCAGATCTTTTCGAGGGCTTTCCTGCTCTCGATCACCACTTTTTCCAGATCCCCCTCCCACAGCGCCCCGGGCACGTTGCGGGAGAAGATCTCGAGCGTGTACGGACCGTCGAAGCCGGAACGGTGTATCGCCTGGAGCAGCGGGGGAAAAGGTATCTCGCCGCGTCCTATCACCTCGCGGTCCTCGAAGGAGCGCGGCGTCCTCCAGTCGCTGACGTGCACGCAGAAGATGCGCTCCCCGGCGCGAAAGATCTCATCCTCGACCGCCGCACCCTGCCAGACGTTCCAGAGGTCAAGGCACAACCCGAAGTTCTCCCGCCGCCCCACCCCTTCGATCACCCGCATCGCCTGCCCTACCGTCCAGATGGCGCTCTCGACGTTCATCAGGAGGGGGCTGAGGGGCTCGAGAGCGACGCGGACCCCGTACCCGGCGGCGAACTCCGCCAGCGCCCGGTACTCCCGGATGGTCGTCTCGATCACCGCCTCGACGTTGCCTCCCGGCGCGGGGCCGGTGTTGCAGACGAAGGCGGCTCCGGGGGCGAAGGGGGCTACGAGCTCTACGGTGCTCTTGAACCTCTCGATGCGCTCTCCGATCTCCCGCGGCTCAGGCTGCATGCGGCTCGGAAAGAGCGTGCGGACGGCGGGCTGGACCGAGCTCGGTCTCATGCCATACACCTCCAACAGGCCGAGCTGCTCGATCTCCCTGCCCCTCTCCAGTTTCTCTTCGCACAGCTCGAGCTCCTCGACCCCGAGCGCGGCGTAGCGGTCCAGGTCTTCCTCGAAGCTCCACGGCATCGTGGTGAACTGGCTCACCGCGAAACGCACTTTTTCAGACCTCGGACCGGTCGTAGAGCAGGCGGTTCAGGAGCTTCCTCGCCTTCCCGGGTCCTTTTGGGATCCCGCCGGCCGTCACCCGTCTCGAGAAGAGGATCAGCGCGTTCGCCGAGGCGGCCGCGACCCTGCTCTTCGGGTATCCCCTCAAGAGCATCGCGGCCGGGAAGGCGGCGATGCTGAGCCCCACGCACAGCGGCACCGCCCGACTGTTCTTGCCCTCCAGGAGCATCTTCTGCCGGAGGTCCTTCTCGCCGGATTCGATGAGCAGGGGTACCGCCCGCAGCGAACCGCCGGCCGTCATGGCGGCGAAGAGGTACGGCACGAGCCCCGGG
>NZ_JCBAJP010000011.1:0-102194 GCF_059772285.1 Rubrobacter sp. M3-4 | reverse complement strand
CTGTGGAAAGCGGGGTTTGGGCTATGACCTCTGCCGTAGCAGGGTTGTAGACGGGCTCTGTCGGCAGATCTTCCCTCTTCTGCCACTCCCCCCCGATGAGGTTGCGCACCTTCCACTGCGTCTTCTGCATAGCTCTCCTTTTTCTCTTACCGCTCGTCCTGCTTCCTGCCGTACCGCATCGCCTGCCGGTAGAACTCGTAGGGAGCGTTCAACATCTCCAGGTAAGCGTCTGAGGCCCCCCGCATCAGCCGCTCGAACGCTTCGAGCTGCTCCCTGGTGTTCTCCGAGAGCTGCCGGGCGACGCGCTCCCCGCTCTCGGCCTGCTCCGCGAGCTCCCTCTGCAGGCTCCCGAAAAAGTCCTCCAGAAGCCGCGCGCTGCGCTCCTGCACGGCGTTCGTCTGCTCGAGCACCCCACGGTAGGCCTCCAGGCTCTCCCTGAGAGCCTCGCCGGTCCGCCGCTGGCCCTCGAGCGCCTCGTCCACGACCCTCACGTAGGACTCCATCGCCCGGGCGAGCGCCCGGTTGGCCTCCGCCTGGCTCTCGAGGAGCCCCTGCAGGCTCTTCGCCCACCCTTCGACGAGGCCGGTGTTCCTCTTCTGAGCCTCGATGAAGCTCTCCGCGAACGCCCTGTAGGAGTCTCCCAGCGCCGCCGCGATCTCCCGTCCCGCCTCCGGTTCCCTCTCCACCACCTTCTACGACCTCCTTCTCCCCCGTACGAACCGTATTGTAGTCGTTTGAGAAGGTGCCCCGCCGGGCACAGAGAGACCTTGGAAAGAATCTCAGGCGAAAGGAGCGTGTAAAGATGCGCGCGATGGTGACTCCAGAGTTCGGACCACCGGAGCTCTTCGAGGAGCGAGACGTACCCCGCCCGGAGCCGGGTCCGGGCGAGATACTGGTCAGGGTCGTCGCCGCCGGCACCAACCCGGTGGACGCCAAGATCCGGGCCAACGGCACCGCCTTCGGCCTCGAGGCCCCGCTGGTCCTCGGCGCGGACGTCTCTGGGGTCGTCGAGGAGGTGGGCCCCGGCGTGACGGAGTTCTCCCCTGGAGAGGAGGTCTACTACACACCCGAGATCTTCGGCGAGAAGTCCAACGGGAGCTACGCCGAGTACAGCGCGGTCCCGGCGGCCATCGTCGCCCCCAAGCCGCCCTCGCTCTCGCACGAGGAGGCCGCGGCGGTCCCGCTCGCCGGGGGCACCGCCTACGAGGCGATCGTGCGCCGGCTCGACGTGAAGGTCGGGGAGACCGTCCTGATCCACGGCGGCGCCGGCGGGGTCGGATCGTTCGCGGTCCAGATAGCGAAGGCCGCGGGAGCCCGGGTGCTCGCGACCGCGGGCCCGGACAACCAGAAGACCCTCGAAGACCTCGGCGCCGACGTCGCCATAGACTACCGCAGCCAGGACGTCTCCGAGGTCGCGCTCGCCGAGACCGGCGGAGCAGGCGTGGACGCGGTCTTCGACACCGTCGGCGGCGAGACCTGCGCGCAGAGCGCCGCCTGCACCCGGCCCTTCGGCAGGCTCGCGACGATCCTCGGGGCTCAGGGCGACCTCACGCAGCTCTACCTGAAGAACCAGACGCTCTACGGCGTCTTCCTCACCCGCGAGAGGCGACGCCTGGAAGAGATGACCCGGCTCATCGAGCGGGGGCAGATGAGACCGCTGCTCGACGAGGTGCTCGACCTCACCCAGGTCGCCAAAGCCCACGCGCGCCTCGATTCTGGTCACGGACGCGGTAAGGTCGTGCTGCGCGTCTCCTCCTGAGAACGAAGGAAGGCGAAGGTGTAAGGACCATGGACACCAGAAGCGGCACCCTCAAACGAGAGATAGCCCGCAGGATGGAGGAGGGCCGGGAGCGCACCCGGATGTTGCTCTCCACCGTCTCCGACGAGGACCTCTACGCCCAGCACAGCACCATCATGAGCCCCCTCATCTGGGACTACGGCCACATCGGCAACTACGAGGAGCTCTGGCTCCTGAAAGAGGTGGCGGGGAGGGAACTCTCCGACCGGGAGCTCTTCGACATCTACAACGCCATGCTCACCCCGCGCAGCGAGCGCCCCTCGCTGGAGATGCTCGACCGGGAGCAGGCCGACCGCTACCTGGACACCGTGCGCGCCGCCGCGCTCGAGGTGCTGCGTGAGGTCGACCTCGAGGACGGCGGCCCCCTGCTCGAGGGCGGCTTCGTCTACAACATGGTCCTCCAGCACGAGGCCCAGCACAACGAGACCATGCTCCAGACGCTGCAGCTCATGCGGGGAGAGGGCTACCGGCCCGAACCCCGCAGGCATCTCCCCCCGGCGAACCCACCCGAGGAGGAGATGGTCCACGTCCCGGCCGGGGCGTTTCTCATGGGGACCGACGATACCGCGTGGGCGCTCGACAACGAGCGCCCGGCGCACGAGGTCGATCTGCCCGGCTTCTACATAGACAAAGTACCCGTCACCAACGCCGCCTTCCTCGAGTTCGTCGAGGACGGGGGCTACCGGAGAAAGGAACTCTGGGAGCCGGAGGGGTGGGCTTGGATCCGCGAAGAGGAGATCACCCACCCCATGTCCTGGCACCGGAGCGCGGCCGGCGGGTGGCGCATCCGGCGTTTCGGCTTCGAGGAGCCGCTCGACCCCGAGGCACCGGTCATGCACGTCTCCTGGTACGAGGCCGACGCGTACGCCCGCTGGGCCGGCAAACGGCTCCCGACCGAGGCCGAGTGGGAAAAGGCGGCCTCCTGGGACCCCGAGAACGAGACCAGGCGCCTCTTCCCCTGGGGGGACGATCTCCCGACGCCCGAGAGGGCGAACCTCGACCAGCTCGCCTTCCGCCCGGCCGGGGTGGGCGCCTTCCCCGAAGGCGCCAGCCCCTACGGCGTTTTGGGCCTGATCGGGGACGTCTGGGAGTGGACCGCGACCGAGTTCTCCGGCTACCCCGGCTTCGAGAGCTTCCCCTACCGGGAGTACTCCGAGGTCTTCTTCGACGACGGGTACATGGTGCTGCGCGGCGGCTCCTGGGCGACCCGGCCCTGCGCCATCCGCAACACCTTTCGCAACTGGGACTTCCCGATAAGGCGCCAGCTCTTCGCCGGGTTCCGCTGCGCCCGCAGCGAGTAGGGATGTGCCGCCTGGCCGCCTACCTCGGAGGCCCCGAGGCGACCGTCTCCTCGCTCGTGCTCGAGCCGCCCCACTCGCTGCTCGTCCAGAGCCACGCCCCGCGGGAGATGCTCTCCGGCACGGTGAACGCCGACGGCTTCGGGGCCGGGTGGTACGTGCCGTGGGCCGGAGAGGAGCCCGCGCTCTACCGCTCGACGCGTCCCATCTGGTCCGACCGCAGCTTCGCGAGCATCGCCCCGAGGACCCGCTCCCGCTGCATCCTCGCCGCCGTGCGCAGCGCCACCCCGCCGCTCGTGGCGGAGGAGAGCGGGACCCCGCCGTTCTCCTCGGGCAGGTACCTCTTCGCGCACAACGGCGCCATAGAAGGCTTCCAGCGAAAGGTCATGCGACGGCTGCGCCACTCCCTGAGCGACGAGTCCTACGCCGCGCTCTCCGGCGCAACGGATTCGGAGACAGTCTTCGCCCTCCTGCTGGACCTCCTGCGGGAGAACGAGGACCCCGGCGCCGCGCTCGCCGGGACCACCCGCAGGGTCGTGGAGCTCTGCGAGGAGCGGGGCGCGGCGGCCCGGCTCAACCTGGCGGTGACCGACGGCGAGACGATGGCCTTCACCCGCCTCGCGAGCCGGGGGAGGGCGGACTCGCTCTACGTCCTCGAGGATGGGGCCGCCTTTCCGCAGGCGACCGTCGTCGCCTCCGAGAGGCTCGACGGCGACCCGAAATGGCGCGAGGTCCCCGAGGGGCACCTGCTCTCGGTCTCGGGGGCGGGCATCACCCTGAGGCCGCTGTCGTGAGCGGGGATGCGGTCCGCGTGAGCGTCCTGAGGCGGGGGACGGCGAGCCCGTCGGAGGAGCTGCGGGCGGGGCTCGTGGCGAAGGACTTCTCGCCCTGGCCCAAGTACTTCTACGACGAGCGCGGCTCGGCGCTCTTCGAGGAGATAACCCGCCAGCCCGAGTACTACCAGACCCGCACCGAGCTCTCCATCCTGCGCGAGCGGGCCGAGGACATCCTGCGCAGGACCGGCAGTCGGGAGCTCGTCGAGCTCGGCTCCGGATCTGCGAGCAAGACCCGGGTCCTGATCGAGGCGATGCTCTCCCACGACGGCGGTCCGGTACGCTACGTGCCGCTGGACGTGAGCGAGAGCGCCCTGCGCGCGAGCGGGACGAGGCTCTCGAAGGAGTACCCGGGCCTGGAGGTGAGGGGTTACGTCGGGGACTTCCACGCCTCGTTGGGCGATCTCCTGGCCGAGCCCGCCTCCGGGGAGAGGCTCATCCTCTTCCTCGGCGGCACGGTCGGCAACTTCACCCCCGAGAGAAGGAGGGTGTTCCTCTCGAAGCTGCGCGCGGGGATGGAAGCCGGGGACCACCTGCTGCTCGGCGTGGACCTGGTCAAGGACCCCGACGTCATCGAGGCGGCGTACGACGACGCCGCGGGTGTGACGGCCCGGTTCAACAGGAACCTGCTACACGTCGTGAACCGCCACCTCGGGACGGACCTCGACCCGCATCGCTTCGAGCACCGCGCCTTCTACGACGCAGAGGAGAGCCGCGTGGAGATGTGGCTCGACGCCAGAATGGAGCAGGGCGTGTGGGTGGGAGAAGAGGAGCTCGTGCACTTCGAGGCGGGCGAGGGGATGCGCACCGAGATCAGCGCGAAGTTCTCCCCACACTCGGTCGAGGAGGTTCTCCGGGAGGCCGGGCTCTCCCTCGTCGAGCTCTACACCGACGGGCGCGGGTATTTCGCGCTCGCCCTCGCCGGGGTGGGGTGAGAAGGCTCAGCCGGTTCCGCCGGGACCCTGCCGGCGGCGCAACGCCTCGAGCAGCATCCGCACCGCCAGCGGCCGCACGAGGTCCCTTCCGGCGATCCTGGCCCGCTCCTCCTCGGAGCCCTCGGATTCCGGGACGAGCCGCGCCGCAGCCGAGACGAGCTGCGGCGAGTTCCCGTCGGCGCTCTCGAGCCGGTGGCTCAGGTAGGCGAGCGCGACCCCGCCGAGCAGCGGATCGAGGCCGCCCCGCCGTTTTTCGCCCCGGGTCTGTCCCTCGAGATCCGAACCGTGGACCAGCAGCACCGAGGCGATCGCCCCGAGCGCGAGCATGAAAGCGGCGAGCCGGAAGATGTCCACGGTCCCGTCTATGAACGAGGCGCGGGCTATCCGCTGCACCTCGCCGAAGAACGGGAGCTGCTCGAAGCGCGGCGGGGCCCCTTTCAGGCCGGTGCTCCCGGCGGTGGTCCCGGCATCCTGGACGCCCTGGATGATCCTCTGTTTGACCTGCCCGGTCAGGTGAGGGGCGTTCAGGTTCTGTATCTTCTGGCGCACGTAGTCGTCGTAGCGGTTGGTTAGGATCGCCCCCCAGAGCGCCACGCCGAAGGCGGTCCCGACCTGCCGGCAGACGTTGTTCACCCCGGAGGCCATCCCGGAGAGCCTCCGGGGGACGGTCCCGACCGCGGTCGTCGAGATCGGGGCGTTCACCAGCCCGTTGCCGAGCCCGGCGACGACGAAGGCCGGCAGCAGCACGACCCAGTCGGACGCCGTATCCCGCGGCGAGATGCGCGTCATCAGGAACGCCGCGACCGCGAGCAGCGCCATCCCGCAGAAGAGCACGGGCCGCGGGCTGAAGCGACCGCTCAAATTCCCGGCGAGCGGCGCGGTGAACAGCACGAGCCCGCTCAGCGGCAGGAGCCTCAGCCCCGTCTCGAGCGCGCTGAAGCCCAAAGCGTTCTGCAGATAGAGCGTCAGGTAGAGAAACAGCGAGTAGAGCCCGGCGCTCAGGGTGAAGGCGGCTATCGCCGCACCGGTGAAGCTGCGGTTGCGGAACAGCCTCGGGTCGACCATCGGGTGCTTCATCCGCAGTTCACCCGCGACGAAGGCGACGAGCGCGATCGCCGCGACGACGAAGAGCGAAACGATGTAGGAAGAGGTCCACCCCCGGTCCTGGCCCCGGATCAGGGCCAGGACCAGACAGAAGAGCCCTGCCGTGACCGTGGCGAGCCCGAAGAGGTCTATGGACCTCGGGGCCCGCTCGTCTCTCGTCTCCCGGATCGCCCAGGCGGAGAGCAGGATACCCGCGGCCCCTACGGGTATGTTGATGTAGAAGATCGACTCCCAGCTGACCTTCTCGACAAGAAAGCCCCCGACGACCGGTCCGACGGCGGTGGCGAGCCCGCTCACCCCGCCCCAGATCCCGATCGCCGTCGCCCGCTGAGGCCCCTCGAAGGTCGCGGAGACTATCGCGAGGGAGACCGGGAGCATCACCGATCCGCCCACCCCCTGTATCCCGCGCGCGACGAGCAGAAGATCCACGTGCGAGAGCCCGGCGAAGGAGAGGTGCCCGGAGAGCCCGCACAGGAAGGAGCCGATGGTGAAGACCGCGAGCCCGGTCATGAACACCTTCTTGCGCCCGAAGATGTCCCCGACCCGCCCGGAGGTCACCACGAAGACCGCGAGCGCCAGCGTGTAAGCGTCTATAACCCACTGCAGATCGGAGAAGCTCGCCCCGAGGTCCTTCTGTATCACCGGCAGGGCCACGTTGACCACGGTGACGTCGAGCAGGACCATGAACAGCCCGAAGCAGCAGGCGGCGAGCGCCCACCATCTGCGACGCCCGGGCGAGGGACCGGCTATCCTCCGAGACGCGGACACCCCATGAATCTACCTCCGGAAGAGGGGTGTTTAAACCCCTCCCTTCAGGAACCCCGGTCGGGCTCCTCCCCGACGAACGGCGGCGAGACGACGCTCAGGCCCCCGTCGACGACGAGGGTCGTCCCGGTGATGTAGTCCGCCTCCTCGGAGAGCAGGAAGAGGGCGGCCGCGGCCATCTCGGCGGCGGTCCCGACCCGGCGGCGCGGGATGCGCGAGACGACGCTCTCCATCGGCGGGATCTGGGGCATCCCGTAGAAGTAGTGGAGCGAGTCGGTGTCGATCAGGCCGCCGCTCAGGGCGTTCACCGTTATCCCGCGCGGGCCGTACTCGGCGGCCATCGAGCGGACCCAGGACTCGATCGCGGCCTTCGCCGCCCCCATGTTGGCGTAGGTGGCGAAGGTGCGCTGGCTGCCGTAGCTGGAGAGCGCGAGGATCCTGCCGCCGCCGGCCATCATCTCCGCGGCCCGCTGCGCCCCGAGGACGAAGGCCTGGACGTTGAGCGCGAAGGTGCGCCCGAGGTGGTGCGGCCCGTACTGGCCGACCTTCTTGAAGGCGCTCGCTCCGGCGCTCGAGACGAAGATGTCCAGCCCGCCCCAGCGCGCGGTGAGCTCGTCGAAGAGCTCGTCGTTCGCCCGCGGGTCCTCGAGGTCGGCGGAGAGCGTGATCGCCTTCCCCCCGGCCCGCTCTATCTCCCGGGCGGTCTCCTCGGCCGCCTCCTTCCGCTCCTTGTAGTGGACGGCGACCTCCGCGCCGCGCTTTCCCAGGGCGACGGCTATCGCCCGGCCGATGCCGCGCGATCCTCCGGTGATGAGAGCCCGCTTTCCTTCGAAAGACACTAAGATCCCTCCTTGCCCAACAACTCCCGCGCGATGAGCGCCTTCTGCACCTCGGCCGTCCCCTCCTCGAAGCGCTGCACCCGCGCGTCCCGGTAGATCCTCTCGATCGGCGAGGCGAAGTAACCGACCCCGCCGTGCACCTGAAGCGCCCCGTCGGTCACCCGCTGCAGCATCCCGGTGGCGAACAGTTTCGCCTTGGAGGAGGCGACGAGCCCGCCCTCCCCCGTCTCCCATCTGGAGGCGGCCCACCGCACGAGGTGGCGCGCCGCCTCGACCTCGGTCGCCATCTCCGCGAGCGTATGCTGCACCGCCTGCCGGGCGGCGAGGGGCCGGCCGAAGGTGACGCGTCCCCTCGCGTGATCCGCTGACAGCTCGAGCGCCCTCTCCGCGAGCCCGACGCAGCTCGCGGCGACCGCGATGCGGCTCGGGGCGAGAAAACCCTCGAAGGCCACCGCGAGCCCCTCGCCCTCCTCCCCGAGCCGGTTCTCGAGCGGGATTGGGACCTCGCGGAAGCTCACGCGGGCGTAGTCGGTCCCGCGCAGCCCCATCGCGGGCGGCATTGGGCGCGCCTCGACGCCCGGCGCATCGCGGGGGACCATGAGCGCCACGGTCCCCTCCGCGCCGGCCGTGCCCTCGAGCCGGGCGAAGGTGAGCAGGTAGTCGGCGGTGAGGCCGAAGGTGATCATGTGCTTCTCCCCCGAGAGCAGATACACCTCTCCGTCCCGCCGCACGCTCGTCTTCAGGTCCGCCCCGGCCCCGGAGTCGGGCTCGCTCATCGTGAAGGCCGCCGTCACCTCGCCGGCGACCAGCGGCCGCACGAACCGCTCGCGCTGCTCCCCGGTCGCCCGCCCGTCCACCGCCCGCCAGATGCCGTTGGCGACGTGCACGATCGTCCTGATCGTGCCGTGGGTGCGGCCGAAGAGCTCGACGAGCTCCACGTAGCGCGAGAAGGGCACCCCCGCCCCGCCGAGCTCCCGCGGCGCGGCGAGGTTCAGGTATCCCCGCCGGCGCAGCTCCTCGCGCACCTCTCCCGAGTCCGTTTCACCCTCCTCGAGGGCGGCGGCGATCTCCTCGGCCCTCCCTTCCACGAAGGCGGAGATCTCCTCCTCGAGCCGCCGGAAGTCCCCCGCACTCATACGAGCCTCGCCGCCCGCTCGCGCAGGACGTACTTCTGGATCTTGCCGCTCGCCGTCCGGGGCATCTCCTCGACGACCTCGATCCTCTCGGGCCAGTACTGCTTGGCCATCCCGCGTGCGAGCAGGTACCCTCGCACGTCCTCGAGCGTGAGGGTGGCCCCTTTGCGCAGGACCACGTAGGCGCAGGCCCGCTCCCCGAGCCTCGGGTCGGGCATCGCGACGATCGCCACGTCCGAGACCGCCGGGTGCTCGTAGAGGAGCTGCTCGACCTCCGCGACCGGCACCTTCTCCCCACCCCGGTTGATGATGTCCTTCACCCGCCCGGTGATGCTCATGTACCCCTCGTCGTCCACGACCGCGAGGTCCCCGGTGTCGAACCAGCCGTCCGGGCTCACCGCCGTCCGGTACCACTCCGGGTGGTGCAGGTAGGTGGTGAACAGGCAGGGCGTCCTCACCTGGAAGCGTCCCTCCCTGCCGGCGGGCAAGGGATTGCCCCCATCGTCGACGACGCGCATCTCCATCCGGGGCAGCAGCCGCCCGTCGGTCTGCCAGGTCTTCTCCGGCGGGTCGTCGGGGGTGCCGGCGGTGACCAGACACCCCTCCGTCGTCCCCCACGCCCCGCACACGCTCGCCCCGAGCACCTCGCGCGCCTCCTGCGCGAGCTTCCTGGGTACCGAGGCGCCGGTGGCGACGAAGATGCGCAGATCCTCCGGGCTCTTTCCGGTCTCGTTGACCGCCTCGACCAGATCGACCAGAAACGGCGTCGCAGCCTGCACGAAGCGCACCCCGTACCTGCGCACCAGCTCGAGGCCCCGCCTCCCGTCCCAGACATCCTGGTAGACCGCTGTCGCCCCGAGCACCATCGCGAGCCACATCCCGTACAAAAAACCCGTCTGGTGGGCGCAGGGGGAGGGGACGAAGACGGTATCCTCCTCCCCGAGCCCGAAGTGCTCGATGTGCAAGAGGTCGGCCAGGATGAGCGCGTTGTGCACGTGCACGACGCCCTTGGGCTCCCCGGAGGTCCCGGAGGTGTACAGAAGCTGCGTCGGGTCGGAGGGCGAGGGGCGGACCGCCTCGAGCGCCTTCCGGTCGGGTTCGGCCTCGAGCAGCTCCTCGAAAGGCTCGGCCCAGGCAGGAACATCATCCCCCACGACGAAGACGCGTTCGAGCTGCGGCAGGTCCCCCCGCAGTCCCTCGACCATCCGCGGGTAGTCGAAGTTCCGGAAGCGGTCCGGGACGACGAGGATGCGGCTCTCCGACTGGCCGACCATCAGCCTGAGCTCCCGCTCGCGGAAGACCGGGATGAGCGGGCAGCTTACCGCGCCGATGCGCGAAAGCGCGAGCTGCAGCGCGACGAACTCCCAGTAGTTCGGCAGCTGGAAGCAGACCACCTCCCCGGGCCTCACGCTCAGCCCGAGCAGCGCGGTGGCGATGCGGTCCACCCGGTCTGCGAGCCCGGCGAAGCCGAGCACCACCCTCCGGCCCCGGCTCTCGTCGACGAGGGCGGGTTTCTCCGGTTTTCTCCGCGCGTGCTCGTGCAGGAAATCTGTTATGAGGCGCTCCGGCCACTCCCCCTCCAGGAGGTGCGGGTAGACCGGTGCCATGAGGTCCTTCGGCTCAGGCATGGGTCGTGGCGCGGGTGCGCTGCTCGACGCGCATACTTAGACCGATGCCGTTCATGTCCTCCAGAAAGCGCGGGTAGGAGATGCGGTAGGCGTTCGGGAAGGTCAGTCGCGTCTCGCCCTCCGCCGCCCCGCCGGCCACCGCGAGCGACATCAGGATGCGGTGGTCGTTGAACGAACTCAGAGCCTGCCCCCGGAGGCCGCGCACGCCCTCGACGACGATCGTGTCTTCGGTCGCGCTCATCCTCGCGCCCATCCTGGTGAGCTGCAGCGAGGCCCTGACCCGGTCGGACTCCTTCTTGCGGGCGTGGGCGACGTTCTCGAAGACCGTCCGGCCCTCGGCGAGCGCGGCGACCGCGCACAGGGCGGGCAGCGCGTCCGGGAAGTCGGTGCAGTCTATCTCCATCCCGCGCAGCGGGCTCCCGTCGTGCACCACCCGCAGCTCCCTGCGGTCGTCGGCGAAGTCCATCGGCAGCCCCATCTCCGCGAGCACGTCGAAGATTGCCCGCTCGGGGTGGTCGTCGCAGCTTCTCGTAGCGGTGAACAGCAGGTCGGAGGGGTGCATCGAGGCGGCGGCGAGCCCGTAGGCCGCGGAGGAGACGTCCGAGGAGAGGACGAGCCGGGGCCGGTGGCGGTAGGTCTGGTCGCCGGGCACCTCGAAACGCCGGTGGTCCGGGGAGACCCCGACCTCGATGCCGAACCTCTCGAGCATGCGCACCGTGAGGTCGAGGTAGTGGCGCTCGTTGATCTCACCGACCACGTCGATGACGGTGTCGCCGGTCGCGAGCGGGGCGACCATGAGGAGCCCCGAGATCCACTGCGAGAGCGTACCCTCGATCTCGACGCGTCCGCCCTTCGGGCGCCCGGGGTAGACCGTGACCGGCAGGCGTCCGCCCCCGGAGGCCTCGAGGTGCACGCCGATCCTCCTCAGCCCCTCGAGCAGTCCCCCGATGGGGCGGTTGCGAAGCTGTTTCTCGGCGTCGAAGGTGACGGGCGATTCGGAGAGGCACCCGAGCCCGATTATGAAGTACGCGAGGCTCCCGCAGCTCCCGAGCGGGATGCGCTCCCTCTGCGGGCGGTAGGACCCGCCGCGCACCGCGTAGCCCTCTTCGGTCTCCTCGACCTCGGCCCCGAGCAGGCGCAGCGCCCGCACGGTGTGCCAGACGTGCTTCGCCTCGCTGCGCCCGACTATCCGCGTGGTGCCCGGGGCGAGCGAGCCCAGGATCAGAGCCCGGTGGGCATGGTATTTGGAGGGTGGGACGCCGATCGTCCCGCGCAGCGGACCATCGACGCCGCGTACGCACAGGTAGCCCATGTCTCTCTACCCCCTCTCTTCCCGGCACCCGGCAAAACCGCGCGGGCCGCCTCGCCGGTTCTGGCGGTCTCTCGTCATTAAAAGGAGTATATTCCCGCGGCCGGGCCAACGCCTCAACAAGTTCTCCGCCGGCCAGAAAAGATACTCCCTCCGGGAGGGTCAGTCCACCCTTTCGAGGTTCCCTTCCTCGTCGAAGCGCATGGGGATGGGTTCCTCGACGAGGTGCAACCGGGGGTTCTCCCCCACCTCGTCGAGCAGTGCTTCCGAGACCCACATCCGGTGCAGCCGGAGGGTGTTCGTTATCCGAACGAGGCGGGCCTCCTCCGGGCGGACCCCGGCGCACATCTCGAGGGCGGCGGCGACCGCGAGCCGATCGTTCGGCATGACCATCGGCAGCCGCACGGGCGCCGGGGTGGTAGAGGTGAGGGCGTTCATGTAGGTGGCCTCGCGGTCCATCTGCTCCTCGAGGCGCCGGGTGACGACGTCGGCCATCCCGACGCCGTTGGCGTTTCCGCCGGTCTCCCTGGTGAGGGAGAGGAAGACCATCCTCTCCACGGAGGTGCCGCCGGAAGCGTAGGGTGTCGGGTAGCGTCCGGTGACGTTCGGGTCCGCACCGTCTCCGGAGACGTTCTTGCCGATCTCGTCCACGACGAGCACGTCGAGCTCGGAGAAGGGTATCCGCGGGAGGTTGCTCTTGGCTTCCTCGAGGAGCGGGATCTCCCTCTCGGGGAGCTCTTCCGCCGGGATCGCGACGATGCGGCAGGGCTCCTCGTCGGCGTTCTCGAGCACGGCGAGCCCGAAGGCGACCCTGCCGGTCTCGATGGCGACGCGGGCGGCCTCGGGGATGGTGCGGTGTATGGCTCCCCAGCCGGCGGCGTGCACCGCGTGCGCCCCCTTCTGCTTGCCGAGCCCGATCGCGAGCATCTTGGTAGGCCCGCTCTCCACCTCCCCGCGGAAGGCGGTGTGCGGCTTCACACGGTTCATGACCACGACCGCATCGGCCTCGAAGGCGTATCGGTCCATGTAGACCGGGACGCCCGCGGGGGTTCTCCCCACCTCGACGGCCTCCATCGTCGCCCGGATCGGGCAACCGACCCGCTCCTCGCTCACCCCCAGGTGCCGCAACACCTCCGCCTGCCCCTCGGCGGTGGAGGCCCCGTGGCTCCCCATCGCAGGCACGATGAAGGGATCGGCCCCGGCGTCTTTGAGCGCCTCGACGAGCGCGGAGGCGATCTCCGCCACACGCCCCACGCCCCGGCTGCCGACGCCGACCGCGACCGAACCCCTCGGGAGCTCCACCTCTCCGAGAGCCTCCCGCACCGCGGACCGGACGTCCCTTATGGCGGGCGGACTCTCGAGCTCCTGTTCGACGAGCGCGACCCGCGGCGGCTCGACCCGCGAGAGCAGTTCCTCTATCTCGCCGTGGACGATTCTCTGCATGCCTCTTACCCCCACGAACACATCTCTCTCGAAGAAGGATAGCAGCAGAGCAAGGTCCAGCACCAAGGAGCCGTCTGGCTGCCGTCTCCAAGGTCGTACTACGGGCACGATGGTTGTAGACTCTGCCTGGCACGGAGAACTCCGTTTACCTTTTCGCGTTTGCGGGAAGAGTGCCCGTGTTCGAAGAGAGTCGTTTCGAGGAGGCATTTCGATGAGATACACCCGTTTCGGACGGACGAACCTGAACGTCTCCAGGATCGCCTTCGGAACCTGGCAGGCCGGGGGTGACTGGGGTGCCCCGCAGAAGAACGAGATAAAGTCCGCCATCCGCCGGGCGCTCGACCTCGGCGTAAACTTCTTCGACACCGCGCAGGCCTACGGGTTCGGAGAAGCAGAGCGGCTGCTCGGGGAGGCCCTCGCCCCGGAACTGAAGAGCCGGCGCGATGAGGTCGTCCTCGCCACCAAAGGCGGGCTCAGGATGGAGGGGGATGCCCTTCTGAGGGATGCGAGCCCGGGCTGGCTGCGCAAGGGCGTCGAGGACTCGCTGCGCTTCCTCGGCACGGACTACGTCGACCTCTACCAGCTACACTGGCCCGACCCCGACGTCCCCGTCGAGGAGAGCGCCGGGGCGCTGGATGAGATGGTCAGGGAGGGCAAGATCCGCTACGTCGGCGTCTCCAACTTCGACGAGGAGCAGATGGCCGCCTTCGAGAAGGTAAGGAAGCTGGACGCGCTGCAGCCACCCTACCACCTCTTCCGGCGCGAGATCGAGGAGCGCATCCTCCCCTACTGCGCCGGGCACGGGATCGGGGTGCTGGTCTACGGACCGCTCGCCCACGGGCTGCTCTCCGGAAGGATGACGAAGCAGACGCGCTTCCCGGAAGACGACTGGCGCTCGAAGAGCCCGATGTTCCAGGGAGAGGCCTTCGAGAAGAACCTCGAGAAGGTGGAAGAGCTCAAGCGCTTCGCCGGCGAGCGGGGCTACACCCTCCCGCAGCTCGCCGTGGCCTGGACGCTCGCCAACCCGGCTGTCGACGCCGCGATAGTCGGGGCCAGGAGGCCGGATCACATCGAAGGGACTGCACCGGCGGCCGAGATAGACCTCTCCGAAGAGGAGCTGCGAGAGATAGACGAGATCATGCGGGGTGCGGTCCCGGTCGGCGGACCCGCCCCGGAGGGGATGTAGGGAGAGCCGCGGTTGAACGACAGGCTCCTCTCCTCCCCCAGAAACGCCGCGCTCGCTTTCGTCGCGCTGGCGCTCATCTGGGGGGCTTCGTTCCCCTTCGTCAAGATCGGGCTCAGGGACGCCCCGCCGCTGCTCTTCGCCGGGATAAGGGTTCTGATCGGGGGTTTCGGGCTCGCGGCGGTGGCGGTCTTCCGAGACGGGCTCCCGAAGCTGCGTGGGGTCTGGCACACCTACGTCATCTCGGGCGTCTTCAACTCCGGGCTCTTCGTCGGACTGCAGACGATAGCGGTGCTGGACCTCCCCTCCGGGCTCGCGGCGGTGCTGGTCTACCTGCAGCCGATCGTCACCGGGCTGCTCGCGTCCTTCTTCCTCGGGGAATCGCTCGGCGTGGCGAAGATCGTCGGGCTCACGCTCGGCTTCCTCGGGGTGGTTGCGGTGAGCTTCGGGGACCTCGGGGGACACTTCGAGCTCCCCGGGCTCCTCGCCGGGGTGGTGGGAGGGATCAGCTGGTCCATCGGCACGGTGTACTTCAAGCGGGTGCAGGGCGTGGTCTCGACGCTGTGGTTCATCGCGCTCTCGTTCCTCTTCGGCGGGGTCGGCCTCACGGTGGTCGGGAGCCTCACCGAGTCGTGGGGGGCGATCCGGTGGTCCTCGGGCGAGTTCTGGTGGAGTCTGCTCTTCATCTCGCTCGCCGCGATAACGCTCGCCTGGATACTCTGGCTCGGGCTGGTGAGCGCGGGGGAGGCCAGCCGGGCTTCGGCGTACATCTTCGTCGTCCCGCTCACCTCGGTCGCGATCGGCGTGATCTTCCTCGGCGAGCCCTTCACCGCCACGCTCGTCGTGGGGGCGCTCCTCATCGTAACTGGCATCTACCTGGTCAACCGCACCCCGAAGGGTGCGCAGAGAACATCCTAGCCCGGCCTGCGTCCGGCGAACCTCCGGGCCACCAGCAGCCCTAGCACCCCGCCGTAGAAGAAGACGTGACCGATCGCGGCGACCGGAGGGTTCGCCTGCTCGAACCAGGGAAAGGCGTCGAAGAAGACGGCGAGCACGTATACGTCCACGCCCCACAGCAGAAACCCGAACGCCAGGCCCGAAAGCACTGCGTTCCGCCCCCACGAAGCGCCCATGCGCCCTCCGAAGTTGTGGAAGAGCGCGCTGAACAGGGCTCCGAAGGCCGAGGAGAGAGCAAAGTGGACCACGAGGGCCACGAAGATCACGACGCCGATCGAGAACTCGGGCCTCGGGGGAAGAGCCCCCCATCCGAGCAGGATCCCGGCGACGAGGCGCAGCGGCCAGGTGTATCCGGCTCCGGCGAGCCCGCTCACGACCACCTCGAAGGCGAGGAAGACCGCCCCGGCGAGGGCTCCGCGCAGGATTCCGGCCGCGAGCTCCCTCATGGTCCCCGGGTGGAGCTTGGGGTGGATGTCCTCTGATCCGAGCAAAGACCCTACCCCTCTTCCTCTATGCGCTCCCGGAAGAAGAGCCCGTAGGTGATGAAGAACCACGCCGCGGCCAGCACCATCCCCACCAGCCACGAGATCATCCCCACCACGAGGCCGTGGGTGGTGGTGGAGGCGTTATGGACCGTCAGGCTGTTCGCGGGGTTCGTGGCGGGGAGGACATCGGGGAAGAGCGAGAAGGCGGTGCTCGCGAGCATGCCCGCGACGTAGAGCGCGGACGAGGCGAAGGCGGGCCAGTCCCTGCCCCTCAGGGCGAAGTAGCCCATCCCGGCGAGCCCGCCGAGCGCGGCGAGCGGGAAGGCCAGTCCCCACGGCATGCCGAAGAAGTTGTCCAGACGCCGGGGGAACAGGTAGAACGTCGAGACGGTGCCGAGCACCGTGAGGACGAGCGTGGCCACCCAGCCGGAGATCGAGAATATCCGGGCCCGCGCGCGCACCTCCCCCCGGGTCCTCACCGCCAGGAAGTTCGCCCCGTGGGTCGCGAGGGCGAAGAAGGCCAGGAACCCGATGATGGTCGTGTACCAGTCCAGGATGCCGGGGTGGGAGGAGAGGGGATCGAAGTCGGTCCAGAGTGGCATGAAGAAGAAGCCGTTCTCGTGCAGCGGCAGACCGCGCATGACGTTGGCGAGGGCGGTGCCGAAGGCGAACGGCAAGAGGGCGCTCCCCAGGAAGAACGTGAAGTCCCAGAACGAGTGCCAGAGCGGATCGTTCATGGTCTGGCGCACCTCTATCGAGACGCCTCGCAGCACGAGCAGCCAGAACACGATGAACATCGGCAGGTAGAAGCCGCTCAGGGCCGAGGCGTAGAGGGAGGGAAAGGCGAGGATGAGCGCTCCTCCGGAGGCCACCAGAGCGACCTCGTTGCCGTCCCACACCGGCCCCACCGCCATCAGGACGGCCCGGCGCTCCCGGTCTTCACGCGCGACGAGCAGATGCAGGGTACCCGCCCCGAGGTCGAAGCCGTCGAGTACGACGTAGGAGATGAGCAGGAAGCAGACGACGATGAACCAGATGGTCTCCACCTCAACCTCCCACCTTCAGCTCCTCGCCTTCGAGCTCCTGCTCCTCTTCTGGTCCGCCCCGGATCAAACCGAGGACTATCACGGCGTAGAGCAGGCTCAGCAGGGCGAAGACGCCGAGCATGCCGGCCAGCGTGAAGTAGAGGCTGCCCACCCCGACCAGCGGCGAGGCGCTCTGGCTGGTGCGCAGCAACCCGTAGGCGATCCAGGGCTGCCGTCCGGTCTCGGCCGTGATCCAGCCGACCGAGTTCGCGACGAACGGCAGCGGCGGGGAGAGCATCAGCACCCAGAGCATCCACCGCGCCCTGAAGAGCCGGCCTCCCCAGAGGAGGAGCAGCGCAGCCAGCACCATCATCCCGGCGAAGAGGAACCCCAGCAACACCATGCTCCTGAACCCGTAGTAGACGAAGGGTACGTTGTCGGGCCAGAGCTTCTTCGGAAAGGCGTCAAGCCCCTCAACCCTGGAGTTCCAGTCCCGGTAGGCGAGGAAGCTCAAAAACCGCGGGATCTCGACCGGGTTCACGATCTTCTGTTGCTCCATGCTGATCTGGCCGATCAAAACCCACGGCGCCCCCCGCTCGGTGTCGAAGACGCCCTCTTGCGCGGCGAGTTTTATGGGCTGCTGCTCGGAGACCGCCCGGCTCTCGGCGTCGCCGAAGGGCCACACCTGCATGAGCGAGGCGAACACCCCGACGACGACGCCGAGGGTGACGAAAAACCTGCCGTATTCCACGTCCCGGCCGGAGAGCACGTAGAAAGCCCCGAGCCCCGCCATCGCGAAACACCCGGTGATCACCGCACCGTTCAAGACGTGCTCGAGCTGGTGGGAGTAGAGCCAGGGGTTGAGCAGAAACTCCCAGAAGTGCTTGAGCGCGAGCTGTCCGTCGGGGAGCTTCTCGTAGCCGACCGGGTGTTGCATCCAGGCGTTCACCGAGAGGATGAAGTACGCCGATCCCCAGCTGCCCACCAGGATCGCCAGAGCGGATACCCAGCGGCCCCAGGCCCCGAACATGTCCTGCCCGTAGATGTAGATCGCGAGGAAGGCCGACTCGAGAAAGAAGGCGAAGACCCCTTCCATCGCCAGCGTCTGCCCGATCACCCCTCCGGAGACCTTGGAGAAGATCGCCCAGTTGGTCCCGAAGCCGAACTCGAGCGGGATTCCCGTCACGGCCCCGATGACGAACGCCGGTGCGAAGATCTTGACCCAGAAGTCCGCCGCCTTCCTGTAGAAGTCCTTCCTGGTGCGCAGATGGAGGGTCTCTATGATGAAGATGAGCAGGATGATCCCCATGTTGAACTGTGGGTAGAGGTAGTGGTAGAGCAGGTTGCCCCCGAACTGCCAGCGGTCCAAAACCCAGGCCTCCGAGTTGCCCTGCAGCAACCCGACCACCACACCCGAACCGGAAAGGATCATCTCCGCTCCCGACTTCTCGCCTCTTCTACGGAGGCTCCGCCCCCTCACCTCAAGCGATACCATCCTCCGTGAGAGCGGACGGTATCGCCTCTCTATCCCTCGATAGAAGCTTCCTATTACAATGCGAAGGATGGAGCTGAGGCATCTCAGATACTTCGTGGCGGTGGCCAGGGAGCTACACTTCGGTCGGGCGGCGGCCTCGCTCCATATAGCCCAGCCCTCGCTCAGCCAGCAGATCTCCCGGCTCGAGGGCGAGCTGGGGGTACGGCTCTTCGAGAGGAGCAACCACCGGGTAGAGCTCACCGAAGCGGGGGAGGCGCTGCTGGAGGAGGCGGAGGCCGTGCTGGAGGGGGCACACCGGGCGGCGGAGGCGGCCCGGCGCGCGGGACGCGGGGAGCGGGGGCATCTGGAGGTAGGTGTCGTGCCATCGGCCACCGACGAGCTGCTGCCGGCGGTACTGCGGCGGTACGGGGAGCGCTTCCCCGGTGTCAGTCTGACGCTCCAGGAGCTGACCACCCCGGCCCAGCTCGAAGCGCTGCGGGAAGGCAGGATCGCGGTCGGCTTCGCCCACCCTCCCGCGAGCCCGACGGTCGAGGCGAGGGTCGTATACCGGGAGCCGATCGTGCTGGCGCTCCCCGAGCGCCATCCCCTCTGCCGCGAGACGGAGGTCACGCTGGCCAGCCTGGAGCGAGAACCCTTCGTGCTGTTCCCGAGGGCGGTGGCGCCGATGCTCCACGACCGGATAATGGCCGGGTGTGGACGGGCGGGCTTCAGACCTCGTGTCGTGCAGGAGGCCACCCACCTGCACACGGTAGCGAACCTGGTGGCGGGCGGGCTCGGGCTCTCCCTCGTCCCCGTCTCGCTGCAGAGGCTGCGCGGGAGGGGCATAGAGTACAGGCCCCTCGCGGAGGCGGGACTCGAGGCGGAGGTGTCCGTGATCTGGTCGGCGAAGAGAGCACCGGGAGCCGTGCTCAGAGGATTCCTCAACGTCGTCTCCGAGGTGAGCGGGCGTCCGGTGCTCTGAGCCACCGTTGTAGCCACCGCCAGCGGGTATAGACTTGTACTGGCTTTGATCGCGGAGGACGATCCTCGCAACGTTTTGCAGCGCACGTTTGTAAACGCAAAGAAGAGGCGGCGTTTTTGAAGACGTTCTTCAGGCTGATGTCGTTCACCCGGGGGCTCAGGTTGCTCCTGCTCCTCGGGATCTTCTGCGCGGTCGGCTACACGGTGAGCACGCTCGCCATCTCGTGGCTGGTCAAGGTCGGGATAGACCGGGCGCTGCCGCACGGCTCCGGGAGCGGCGATCCGGGGGCGCTCTGGAAGCTGGCCGGGGAGCTCGTGGCGCTCGCCGTCCTGCGATTCCTCTTCAACGGCACCCGGAGGTACTCGACGAACTACGTAGGGCACGCGGTCGAGTACCGCATGCGGCGGGCGCTCTTCGAGAAGATGGTCGGCTTCTCGCACGGCCTCTACGATCACGCCCCGACCGGGGAGCTCGTCTCCCGGGCCACCAACGACCTGCGCGTCATAAGGTTCTTCGTCGGCTGGGGGATGTTCCAGCTTTTCATCAGCGCGGTCACGCTGGTCGTGGTGGCGTCGGTGCTCTTCTACCTCGAGCCCGCCCTCGCCGCGGTGGCGCTGCTCCCGATGCCGGTCCTGGCGCTCGCGGCCTGGCGGTTCGCGAGCCGGGTACACCCGATCTTCCGCTCCGTGCAGCGGCGCCTCGCCGGCGTGACCGCGGCCGTGCAGGAGAACGTCTCCGGCATCCGGGTGGTCAAGAGCTTCGCCCGCGAGCCCTTCGAGCGGGAGCGCTTCGGCGAGCGGGCGGAGGGCGTCTTCAGCGAGACGATGGCCGCGAGGGGATTGCGGGCCTTCTACATCCCGGGGATGAGCTTCCTTCCGGCGGTCTCGGTAGTGCTCCTGATCTTCTTCGGCGGACGCGCGTACGCCGCGGGCAGCATATCTTTAGGGGACTTCGTCCTCTTCCAGCTCTTCCTGATGCAGCTCGTCTCCCCGATGCAGAGCTTCGGGATGGTCGTGGACCAGGGCCAGCGGGCGCTCGCCGCCTCGGAGCGGGTCTTCGAGGTGCTCGACGTCACGCCGGAGATAGAGAGCCCTGAGCATCCCAGGCCCCTGCCCGAGAGCGGACCGCTCTCCGTCGAGATGCACGACGTCGGCTTCTCCTACGCCGGCGGCACCCCCGTGCTGCGCGGGGTCGCCCTGAAGGTCGAGCCGGGCGAGACGGTCGCGCTCGTCGGGGCCACGGGCGCGGGCAAGAGCACGCTCCTCTCGCTCATCCCCCGCTTCTACGACCCCGGGGAGGGCGAGGTCCTCGTCGGCGGGATCGACGTGAGGAAGCTGGACCTCACGCAGCTGCGGCGGGCCGTCGGGATCGTGCCGCAGGAGACGTTCCTGTTCTCCGAGAGCGTGCGAGAGAACATCGCCTTCGGCAACCCGGAGGCGACCGACGAAGAGATCGTGGCCGCCGCGAAGGCGGCCGGGGTGCACGACCAGATCTCCCGCTTCCCCGAAGGCTACGACACCCGGGTCGGGGAGTGGGGCATCACGCTCTCCGGCGGCCAGAAGCAGCGCGTCGCGATAGCCCGCGCGCTCGTCAAGCACCCGCGCATCCTCATCCTGGACGATGCCACCTCGAGCGTGGACGCCGAGACGGAGCGTCAGATCCAGGAGGCCCTGCGCGACACCTTGAGGGAGGCGGCGGGGCTGACGACGTTCGTCGTCGCCCACCGGCTCTCGACGATCCTGCTCGCCGACCGGATACTCGTCGTAGAGGGCGGGCGCATCGCCGAGAGCGGAACCCACGAGGAGCTGCTCGGACGGGGCGGGATCTACGCGAGGATGTACGGCTCCGACGCGGAGAGGGCCTCGGCGTGATGAGGCTGAAGCGCTACCTGCTCGGCTTCCCGCTCTTCCGGTTGCTCGCCTTCGCCCGGCCCTACAAGGGGCGTCTCCTCGCGCTCGCGTCCATCACCGCGCTCTCGGCCGGGGCGGACCTCGCCGGGCCGCTCATCGTCGGCTACGCGATAGACTACGGACTCGGGGCCAAGAGCGGGCATGCCAGCATGGGCGTGATCTACGCGACGGCCGCCCTCTACCTGGGGGTGAGCGCCGCCTCGTGGGCGATGGGATACGTGCAGACCTACGGGATGGGCTGGGTCGGCCAGCACGTCATCCTCGACCTCAGGAACACGCTCTTCGGACACCTGCAGTCGCTCTCGCTGCAGTACTTCTCCGAACAGCGGGCCGGCTGGATCATCTCGCGGCTCACCAACGACATCGAGAACTTCACCAACCTCCTCAACGACGGGGTGCAGAACCTGATCAAGAACACCCTCACCCTCGTGGGCGTGCTGGTCGCGACCTTCGTCCTGGACTGGAGGCTCGCGCTCGCCGTGATGTCCATAAGCCCGCTCATGGCCACGGCAACCGTCTTCTACCGCCGCTCGAGCATGCAGGCGTTCCGCCGGGCCCGCGAGGCGATAGCCGAGGTCGCGGCCTTCCTGCAGGAGAACGTCTCCGGGATGCGCGTCGTGCAGGCGTTCACCCGGGAGCGGCGCGCCCTCGCCGACTTCGAACCCAGGAACCTGGCCTACCGCCGGGCCAACGTCCGCTCGACCCGACTCTCCTCGGTCTACTTCCCGGCCGTGGAGCTCATGGGCGCCCTCGCGCTCGCGATAGTCCTGCTCTACGGCGGCTTCCGGGTGATCTCCGGCGCGATGACCGTCGGTCACCTGGTCGCGTTCATCGGGCTCATCAACATGTTCTTCCAGCCCATCCAGGGTCTCTCGCAGCTCTACTCGGACCTGCAGAGCACGATGGCCTCGCTCGAGAAGGTCTTCTCGGTGCTCGACACCGAGCCGGACCGCGCGGACAGCCCAGAGGCGAGGGAGATCGTACGTCTGGAGGGGCGGGTGGAGTTCGACCGCGTGAGCTTCTCCTACCCGGACGGCGAACCGGTGCTCAAAGACGTGAGCTTCCGCATCGAACCCGGCGAGACGCTCGCGATCGTCGGCGAGACCGGCGCCGGCAAGAGCACGATAGCCAAGCTCCTCTCCCGCCTCTACGACCCGACCTCGGGGACGGTGCGCATAGACGGCACCGATCTGCGAAAGATCCGCGGTTCCTCGCTGCGCTCGCACATGGGCGTTGTCCTGCAGGACACGTTTTTGTTCACCGGCACCATCGAGGAGAACATCCGCTACGGACGCCCGGACGCCACCCACGCGGAGGTCGTCGCGGCGGCGAAGGCCGTGGGAGCGGACGACTTCATCCGCGCTTTCCCGGAGGGCTACGAGACAGAGGTGCGCGAGCGCGGCGGCAGGCTCTCGGTCGGCGAGCGCCAGCTCATCGCCTTCGCCCGGGCACTTCTGGCGAACCCGCGCATCCTGCTCCTGGACGAGGCGACCTCGAGCGTGGATCTGGCGACCGAGGCCCGCATCGAGAGAGCCCTCGCGAGGCTCCTCGCCGGGCGTACCTCGGTCGTCATAGCCCACCGACTCTCGACCGTGCGCGGGGCCGACAGGATCATCGTCGTGAGCGGCGGGCGCGTCGTGGAGCAGGGAACCCACGAGGAGCTCATCTCCCGCCCCTCCGCCTACCGCCGGCTCTACGAGTCCCAGTTCGCCGCCGCCTGAGATCCCCGGCGCGGCCCGCAGCCTGCAGGGCAAGACGTTCCGGGCAGGAGGTGTTACAAAAATCACCATAGCCCGGGACCATCGAAAGGGGGCCCGTAGATGTCCAGGTTATTTTGCGTGCTGACTGGATTTATGACCGTGGCCCTCCTGGTGCCCTCCTGCTCGCCGGTACGCACCCCATCCGGTCACCGCAGCGCGACCAAATCCTCTCTGACCAACGTCAGGCTGGCGATGGATAAGAGGTGTCCGAAGTCCGTACCGATAGCGATAGTAAGTGGAGCGAAAGCGTTTGAGAACGAAGGCCCCGGTCTATCCAAGGAGCTGGTGCCGCCAGGAGCCAACCATCTCAGGGTCTGCCGCTACGTGGTGGCACCTCCTGAACAGGATCACAAGCCGGTCCCTCCTCCCCTGGCGAGCTCCATGGCGACCAGTTCACAGGTCGAGATCGAACACCTGCAGAGACTCCTCGACTCCTTCGCTCCGGTAAAGAAAAACCGGTCCCTCTCGTGCCCGGCGGAGCGCAGGCCCGACACGGCGCTCGCCGCCTTTTCCTACCCCGGAGGCTCGCGGAGGGTCATCGTAGACATCAGACTCTCCGGATGCCTGCTGGCCTCGAACGGTGCAGGTGTCTACCGACCAGACAACGGAGACAAGCTCCTGGCCGAGATGAACTCTCTGGTCCCTCTATCCCGCCGCCGTTGAGTGCTCTTTCGGTAACCTCGAACGCCCCCGGAGTATAATGGACCGTAGTCCAGATAACGGGAAGGAGCCGGCCATGCCCCACGAATCCGTCCCCGCGGGGACCAGGATCGGTCACGTACACCTCAAGGTCTCCGACCTCGACCGTGCCATCGGCTTCTACCGCGACCTGCTGGGCTTCGAGCTGGTGACGCGCTTCGGGGAGGAGGCGGCGTTCCTCTCGGCGGGTGGCTACCACCACCACATCGGGCTCAACGTCTGGGAGAGCAGGGGCGGCTCACCGCCCCCGCCCGGTTCCACGGGGCTCTACCACTTCGCCATAAACTATCCGGAGCGCAGGGACCTGGCCCGGGCCCTGAAGCGGCTTCTGGATGCCGGCTGGCCGATCGACGGGGCCTCGGACCACGGCACCCACGAGGCGATCTACCTCCACGATCCGGACCACAACGGCATCGAGCTCGCCTGGGACCGGGACCCGGGAGAGTGGCCGAGGCTCGGCGGGAGACCCACCTTCACCAGGCGTCCCCTGGATTTCGACGGGCTCCTCGCCGAGCTGGAGTCCCCGGTGACCGGCTAGGCCCTGGGGCCTGCCTCGCGCACCTCGCGGGGGACCGCCTCGCCGAACTTCTCGAAGT
This sequence comes from Rubrobacter sp. M3-4, assembly GCF_059772285.1. NCBI lineage: Bacteria > Bacillati > Actinomycetota > Rubrobacteria > Rubrobacterales > Rubrobacteraceae > Rubrobacter > Rubrobacter sp. M3-4. The sequence continues at coordinate 78,038 of NZ_JCBAJP010000011.1, read as the reverse complement.
TCTTCTCGAAGAGCGTGGCGAGCTTCTTCGCCTGCCGGTCGTAGGCCTCTTTGTCGGCCCAGGTCTCGCGCGGGTCCAGGATCGAGGCGGGCACGTCCGGTACCCGCTCCGGCACCTCCAGCCCGAAGACCGGATGGGTGTGGGTGGAGACGCCGTCGAGCTCCCCGGAGACCGCGGCGCGGACCATCCTGCGGGTGTAGGCGAGCTCGACGCGGCTTCCGACCCCGTAGGGTCCGCCGGACCAGCCGGTGTTGACCAGATAGCAGCGCGAGCCGTGTTCTCTGATCCTGCCGGAGAGCATCTCGGCGTAGGTCGTCGCCGGGAGCGGCAGGAAGGGGGCACCGAAGCACTCGGAGAAGGTTGCCTCGACCTCGGATTCCATGTCCGCCTCGGTCCCGGCGAGCTTGGCGGTGTAGCCGCTGAGGAAGTAGTAGGCGGCCTGCTCCGGGGAGAGGATGCTTATCGGGGGGAGGACGCCGAAGGCGTCGGCCGTCAGGAAGAGGATGGCCTTCGGGTGTCCGCCCATCCCGTCCGGGACGACACCTTCTATGTACTCGAGCGGGTAGGCGGCGCGGGTGTTCTCGGTGATCGAGGCGTCGGAGTAGTCCTCCTTGCGGGTCCTGCGGTCCACGACGACGTTCTCCAGGATGGTTCCGAAGCGTATCGCGCCGAAGATCTGGGGTTCCTTCTCGGGGGAGAGGTCTATGGTCTTGGCGTAGCAGCCGCCCTCGAAATTGAAGATCCCCCGGTCGGACCAGCCGTGCTCGTCGTCGCCGATGAGGTGCCGCTCGGGGTCGGCGGAGAGGGTGGTCTTGCCGGTCCCGGAGAGGCCGAAGAAGAGCGCCACGTCCCCCTCGTCGCCCATGTTCGCCGAGCAGTGCATCGGCAGGACCCCGTGCTCGACCGGCAGGACGTAGTTGAGGACGCTGAAGATGCTCTTCTTGATCTCCCCGGCGTAGCCGGTACCGAGGATCAGGACGACCCTGCGGGTGAAATCCAGCCCGACGAAGGTCTCGGAGTTGGTGCCGTCCTCCTCGGGTTCGGCGAGGAACCCGGGGAGCGAGATGACCGTCCAGTCGGGCTCGAAGTCGTCGAGCTCTTCGAGCGTCGGCCGACGGAAGAGCTGGTAGGCGAAGAGAGCCTGCCAGGCCTGCTCGGCTATCACCTGCACGTTGAGGCGGTAGCGGGGGTCGGCGCCGGCGTAGACGTCGGCGATCCAGACCTCCTCCAGCCCATCCACGTACGCCGCGGCCTTCTTGAGCAACCGCTCGAAGTCTTCGGGGTCGAAGGGCTGGTTCGGTCCCCACGCCACCCGCGACTCGGTGTTCTCGTCGCGCACGATGAACTTGTCCTTCGGCGAACGCCCGGTGCGCTTGCCGGTCCTGGCGACCAGGGCCCCGGAACCGGAAAGCATCCCCTCGCGCCTCCTCACGGCGGCCTCGATGAGCCGCGCGGGAGGCAGGTTCTCGTGCAGCGTCCCGGGTTTCTCGACCCCGAAGCGTTCGAGCGTCGCCTTGCGTACCAGCATGTCCATAGATGCTCTCCCTCTCACCCTCTGAGTGCGCCCCACACCCTCTGCGGAAGCGCAAAGACCTGCCCCGGAAGTTTAACATTTGGCATACTCAACCGGCTCGCACACAAGACCGGCCGGTGGTAAACGGGTTCACTTCTCTGCGAGGAGGGAGAGCTTTGCGCGAGGTAAGGGTCGAGGAGGTGACCGCCGCGGTACGCGACGCCTGCATCGAGGCGAACGTCTCGCTCGGGGTGGATCACCTCGCGGCGCTGCGCCGGGCGCTCGAGCGGGAGCGCTCGCCCCAGGGCCGGGAGGTGCTCGAGAAGCTGCTCGAGAACGCGCGGGTGGCCCGGGAGGAACGGGTCGCCTTCTGTCAGGACACCGGGTATGCGGTCTTCTTCGTCGAGGTCGGGCAGGAGGTGCACTTCACCGGCGGGAGCCTCCCGGAGGCGATAGACGAGGGCGTCCGGAGGGGCTACCGGGAGGGGTACCTGAGAAAGTCGATCGTGAAGAGCCCGGTGGAGAGGATCAACACCGGCGACAACACCCCGGCGACCGTCTACTACGAGATCGTGCCGGGGGAGGCGCTCCGCTTCACCGTCCTGATAAAAGGTGCCGGATGCGACAACATGAGTGCCCTCAGGATGCTTACGCCGGCCGAGGGGGTCGAGGGGATGAAGCGCTTCGTGGTGGAGACGGTCGAGCGGGCCGGGCCGAACGCGAGCCCGCCGGTGACGGTCGGGGTGGGGATCGGGGGACCGTTCGAACGCGCGGCGCTCCTGGCCAAGAAGGCGCTCACCCGACGCTCGGGCGAGCCGAACCCGGACCCGGCGATGGCAGGGCTGGAGCGTGAGATCCTCGAGGAGATCAACGCGACCGGAATAGGCCCTGCCGGCTACGGCGGTACCGAGACGGCGCTCGCGGTGCACATCGAGAGCGCCCCGACCCACATCGCCGCCTTCCCCGTGGCGGTGAACCTGGACTGCCACTCCCACCGGACCCTCTCGTTCGAGCTGTGAGCGGGACGATGGAACTCAGGATTCCGCTCTCGCGGGAGGACGTCGAGCCGCTGCGTTCGGGGGACGTGGTGCGCCTGCACGGGGTGCTCTACACCGCCCGCGACGCCGCCCACGCCCGGATGAAACAGGCGCTGGAGCGCGGAGAGCCCCTGCCGTTCGACCCGGAGGGACAGGTCGTCTATTACACCGGCCCGGCCCCGGCGAAGCCCGGCCATCCGATAGGCCCCGCCGGGCCGACGACCGCCTCCCGGATGGACCCCTACGCGCCGCTGCTGATAGAGCGGGGCCTGCGCGGGATGGTCGGCAAGGGCGTACGCTCGCGGGAGGTCGTGGAGGCGATGCGCAGACACGGCTGCGTGTACTTCGGGGCGGTGGAGGGCACGGCGGCGCTCCTGGCGAAGTGCGTGAGGGAGGCGGAGGTCGTCGCCTACGAAGACCTCGGGGCCGAAGCGGTCCGCCGCCTCCTCGTCGAAGACTTCCCCGCCGTGGTGATAAACGACCTCCACGGCGGCGACCTCTACCGCGAGGGCCGGGAGCGGTGGCGCAGGCGCTGAAGAAAAAAGTTGCGCGGGTTGAAACCCTGAGGCTCCCGGTGCGTAGAGTTGTGACAGAGCAGGCCGGGCCGCCACCCATCATCCCCCCTCCCTTCAGGCCCGGCCTCTCTGGTTCGAGACGCAGGGAGATGGAGCATTGAGATCGGAGAGCATCCTTTCGGCCGTGGTACTGCTGCTCAGCGCGCTGCTCGCGGGCTGCTCTGCCGGTGGAGGGGCCTCCACCGGCGGGACCTCGGCCTCCGCGGGGGCCACGGGCGGTTTCACCGCGGGCGTCTCGTCGGGAGCATCCTCTGTAAGGCAGGGCTCCTCCACGGGTGGGACCAGCGGTCAGCAGGCGACCCTGAGGCTCTCCGGAACCCCGGGGGTGGCGTTCTCGGGACGCTGCACCGTAGGGAGCAGGACGGAGACCCTCGAAGGCAAGACGCCCGCCGTCTACACCTACGAACTCGGCGGACGCCAGCTTGAGTGCCAGATCCACAGGCAAAGCACCGGCGGCACCCTGGAGGTCACCTTCGAAGCCCCAGGAAGCCACGCCACCCAGCGGATGAACTCCCCGAACGGTACGCTCGAGATCACCTACAGGGACGGCAGCCTCTCGGTCTCTCAGACCTCGAAGAGCCACTGACGAAAGAGATACGGAAGGGGGGCGGGCTTTGCCCGCCCCCCTTCCGCCGAGAAGCGATCCCCGGACTACCCGGACTCGCCCTTCGGCTCGAAGCGCAGCGCGGCCGAGTTTATGCAGTAGCGCTTGCCCGTGGGGGCGGGGCCGTCGTCGAAGAGGTGACCCTGGTGCGCCCCGCAGTTCGCACAGTGGACCTCGATGCGGCGCATGAAGAGGCTGTCGTCGACCTCGGTTCCGATGTTCTTCTCGTCGATCGGGGCCCAGAAGCTCGGCCAACCGGTCCCGGAGTCGTACTTGGTCTCCGAGCTGAAGAGGGGCGTGCCGCAGACCACGCAGCGGTAGACCCCTTCCTCATGGTTGTCCCAGTAGCGCCCGGTGAAGGGCGGCTCGGTCGCCTTCTGGCGGGTCACCGCGTACTCCTCCGGGGAGAGCTCCCGGCGCAACTGTTCGTCGGTCTTCCCTGTTTTCTCGCTCATACCCCGATTCTAGCACCACCTCCGGCGCGCTCCAGGAACGAGAGCGCCTCCTCCAGAGAGACCACGTCGGCGTACTTGGCCTGGATGTCGAAGAGGTTGGCCTCGTGGGGCGGGGCGGCCCGGTCGCCGACGCATTCGCGCGGCACGAGCGCCGGATAACCGTGCTGCAGGAGGTCGACCGCCGTCGCCCGCACGCAGCCGCTCGTCGTCGCGCCGCAGAGCACCACCGAGTCCACCCCGAGGGAGGTCAGGATGGCGGCGAGGTTCGTCCCGAAGAAGGCCGACGCCCCCTTCTTGACGATGAGGGTCTCGTCCTCGCGGCGCCCGAGGCGGGGGTCCAGCTCGACCCAGCGGCTCCCGAGCCGCAACTCACCCAGAGAAGGGACCTTCCTGACCCAGAGTGCACCGTCGACGAGGTTCTCCTCGAAGCCGATGGTGGTGAAGATGACGGGGAGGCCGCGCCCGCGGGCGGCGTCGAGCAGGCGCCGCGTGGCCTCCACCTCGGCGGTCATGTCCGCCCCGAGGGGACACTCGGGGTCGGTGAAGCCGCAGCTGAAGTCCACGACCAGGACGGCCGGGCGCTCCCCCAGCCCCAGCCGCCCGCCCATCCGGGCCCGCTCGTAGACGCGGCGGGTCTGCTCGTCGGTCATCCGGATCACCCCACCTGGATGGGCCGCTCTCCGGCCGCCCCGGGAAGCTCCTCGCCGAAGCGTGCCCGCTTCACGAAGCGCCCGGCGCCGGGGCTCGCGACCAGTTCGTCGTTCTCCACCAGGACCTGCCCCCGCAGCAGGACCGTCTCCGGAACCCCGGTGACCTCGGTGCCCTCGTAGAGGTTGTAGTCGATGTTCGAGTGGTGGGTCGAGGCGGAGATGGTCTTCTTCCTGTTCGGGTCGAAGACGACGATGTCCGCGTCGGAACCCACGGCTATGGTCCCCTTGCGCGGGTAGAGCCCGAAGAAGCGCGCCGGGGCGGTCGAGAGCAGCTCGACCATCCTGTTGAGCGAGATGCGTCCCTCCCGCACGCCGAAGTTGTGGATCATCATCAGCCGATCCTCGACGCCGGGGCCTCCGTTGGGGATCTTGGAGAAGTCGTCTTTGCCGAGGGTCTTCTGGCCGTCGAACTTGAACGGGCAGTGGTCGGTCGAGATCACAGAGAGCACGCCCGTGGAGAGCGCGTGCCAGAGGTGCTCCTGGTTCTCCTTGGGGCGCGGCGGCGGGGTGTAGACGTACTTGGCGCCCTCGAAGTCTGGCTTGTCCAGGTAGCTCTCGTCGATGAAGAGGTACTGGGTGCAGGTCTCACCCCAGGCCCGCCAGTCGGCCTCCCGGGCGCGGGCCACCGGTTCTATGGCCTCCCTGCACGAGACGTGGACGACGTAGAGCGGGGCGTCGGCGAGGTGGGCGAGCTGGATGGCGCGGTTGGTCGCCTCGCCCTCGGTTATCGGGGGGCGGGTCGCGGCGTGCCATTTGGGCTCGGTCTTCCCCTCGGCGAGCGCCTGCTTGACGAGCACGTCTATCGAGTCGCCGTGCTCGGCGTGCACCATGACGAGAGCGCCCGTCTCGGAGGCCACCTGCATCACCTTAAAGAGCGTCTCGTCGTCCACCATGATCGCGCCCTTGTACGCCATGAAGAGCTTGTAGCTGGTGACGCCCTCTTCGGGGGCCTTCGCGAGGTCCTCGAGCGTACCCTTTTCCTGGAGATCGGTGACGGCGAGGTGGAAGCCGACGTCGATGACCGGCTTTGCGCGCTCTATCTTCTCGTGCCAGGTTTCGAGCGCCTCCGGGAGCGTCTGCCCGGCCTGCTGCAGGCAGAAGTCGACGATCGTCGTCGTCCCGCCGAAGGCCGCCGAGATCGTGCCGGAGGTGAAATCGTCGCAGCTCACGGTCCCGCCGAAGGGCATCTCCATGTGGGTGTGCGGGTCGATACAGCCGGGGATGACGTACTTGCCGCTCGCGTCTATGACCTTCTCCGCCCGCACGTCGAGCGAGCGCCCGATGAGGGAGACCGTATCGTCCTCGATGAAGATGTCCCCCACGTAGTCGTCGGCTGCGGTGATGATGCGGCCACCTTTTATCAGGATCGACATGCTCCTCCTTCCATCGTTACGCTTCCTCCAAGATACCCTATCCCGCGGCGACGAGCCTCCTTATCGCGTTGAGCATGACCTCGGCCCCGAGCGCGGCGTCCGCCGGGTCGGCCTTCTCCTCGGGAGAGTGGCTCACCCCCTCCTCGCAGGGGACGAAGACCATGGCGGCCGGCACCCGCTCCGCGACGCACATGGTGTCGTGGGCGGCCCCGGAGGGCATGCGCAGGTACGGCTCGCCGCTCGCCCGGGCGGCCTCCTCGAGCGCCCCGACCACCCGCTCATCCAGCGGGGTCACCGACAGGCTCTGACGCTCCGAGTAATCGGATGTGGCCCCGCGCCGCCGCGCGGATTCCGCGGCGAAGTCTCGCAGGCGGCGCGCCACGCCGCGGAAGGCCTCCTCGTCCACCCCCCGGATGTCTAGAGAGAAGCGGGCCCGGCCGGGGACCGCGTTGATCAGGTTCGGTTCCAGCTCCACCTCGCCCACGGTCCCGACCGTGCCGCCCGGCGCCTCCCTGGCGAGGCGCTCCAGCTCGAGCATGCACTCGGCCATGACGAGCCCGGCGTCGCTGCGGAGGTACATCGGAGTGGCCCCGGCGTGGTCGCTGCGCCCGCGGACGGTGATGTCCGCGTGGACGTAGCCGGCTATCGCGTCGACGATCCCGAGGCGGTTCCCGGTGTCCTCGAGCACCCGGGCCTGCTCTATGTGCAGTTCGATCCACCCGACGAGGTCGTCGAGGATGCGGGCGCACTCCCGCCACCGCTCCGGCTCGTAGCCGGCTTCTTTTGCGTGCTCGAAGAAGGTGCGCCCGTCGTCTATCGCCCGGAAGCTTTTGAGCTCCTCCTCGCTCACCCGCCCGGCGACGATGCGGCTGCCCAGTACCATCTGCCCGAACCCCGAGCCCTCTTCCTCGAGGAACGAGATCACCTGCAGGGGGAGGTTCAGGCCGAGCTCCTCGTTCAGCCGGCAGACCTCGAGCGCCGCCACGACCCCCATCGTCCCGTCGTACTTGCCGCCGTTGCGGTTGGAGTCGCAGTGCGAGCCTATTCCGAAGACCCTCTCCCCGGCGGGACGGTTGCGGGCGACGAGGTTCCCGACGGGGTCCTCGGTGCACCCGAAACCCACGGCCTCCAATTCCTTGATGAAGTAGTCGAGGGTGTTGCGGTACTCCGGGGTGTAGGCGTAGCGGCGTATCGCCTTACGCGAGCGGGTGTAATCCGGCCCGGCGAGCGTCTCGATGTCGCGCTCCATCCTGCGGGCGCTCCTCTCGCGGTCTATGGAGATCCAAGCGTCGCTCAAAGCTACCTCCTCAGGTCATAGCGGGAGATCCGGCCTCCTCCGCGCCCACGGATGCGCCTCTTCGAAGGCCGCCGCGGCCCGCAGGACGTCGGTCTCCCGGTGGGTCGCCCCGACGACCTGCAACCCGACCGGAAGCCCCTCCGCGGTAAACCCGCAGGGCACCGAGGCCGCCGGGTTGCCGGTGAGGTTGAACGGGTAGGTGTAATAGACCCACGATACGACGTTGCGGTCGAACACCTGTGGGGGTATGTCCACGCCGGCACCGAAGGCAGCCACGGGCAGGGTCGGCGTGAGGAGCAGGTCGAAGGATTCGAAGAAGCGGCGCACCTCCTCCCGCAGAGCATAGCGCTCGAAGACCTTCGCGTAGTATTCGTCTATCGTCTGATCTAGGGCGGGCTCCAGGACCTCGACCACAGCCGGGTCCATGAGATCCGGTGAACCATGCAGCGCGTCCTTGAGCCTGGTCCCCACCCCGGCGTAGAACTCGGCGCTCCAGAGGTCGACCGGGTCCTTCATGACCTCCTCGACCAGCTCGACCGAGCAGCCCAGCTCCTCGAAGGAGAGCGCCGCTCTCTCCGCAAGTTCAACCACCTCCGGCTCGGGCCTAGCGTAGCCGAGCGTCGGACTCCACGCCACCCGCATCCCCTCGACCGGCTCCTCGCAGGCGGCGAGAAAATCCGGGACGGGTCCGGCCACGCTCGCAGGATCGCGGGCATCGAAGCCGGAGATCACACCGAGCAGGAGCGCCCCGTCGCGCACCGTGCGCGAGAGGACCCCGACGTGGGCGAGCGTCGGGGTGGCGCTCGTCGGGAAGAACGGCACCCGCCCGAACTGTCCCTTGATCCCGAAGACGCCGCAGAGGGAGGCGGGGATGCGGGTGGAGCCGCCGCCGTCGGTCCCGAGCGCGAACGGCGTGAGCCCGGCCGCGACGCTGGTCGCCGCCCCGGCGCTCGATCCCCCGGTGGTCCTCTCCAGGTCCCAGGCGTTGCGGGTCACCCCGGTGAGCGGGCTGTCCCCGCCTCCTGCCTTGCAGCCGAACTCGGTGGTCGTACTCTTCCCGATGATGCACGCCCCCGCGGCCCGGACCCGCTCGACCGAGGGAGCGTCGGCCGCGGCGATGTTCCCCGCCATCAGCCGCGAGCCGAAGGTCGTCCTCACACCGCCCACGTCGATGAGGTCCTTCACCGAGAGCGGGAGCCCGTGCAGCGCACCCGGCTCCTCCCCCCGCGCGAGCGCCGCGTCCGCCTCCCGCGCCGCCTCGAGCGCGAGCTCCGGGGTGAGGGTAACGAAGGCGTTGAGGTGAGGCTCGAGCTTCTCCAGGCGCTCGAGGGTCGCGCTCACGACCTCGACCGCGGAGACCTCCCGGCGTACGATGGCCCCGCGCAGATCGAACGCGGTCGCGTAGGCGGTCTCGACCACCGTCCCTCCTACTCCTCGAGCACCGCGAAGGCCCGGACCGGAGAGCCGCTTCCGCCCTCGATCTTGAGGGGCACCCCGTAAAAAGTGAACTCGCCTTTCCCGACGAGCTCCTCCAGGTTCACCAGCCACTCGTAGTGAAAGATGCCGCGGTCGCGGCAGACCCGGTGGCTCGGGAACAGGTCGTCGCTCGGGACGTCGGTCGAGGGCCCTTCCACACCGTGGGCTTTCGATCCCCGGTCTGCGAGCCAGTGCGTCGCCTCCGCGGTCAACCCCGGGTTGCTCCAGACGATCTTGCGGTCAGGGTAGTAGCGTCGGTGCAGCCCGGTGTTCAACAGCACGATGTGCCCATCCACCCTGACGCCGCTCTTCTCCTCGGCGGCCTCGAGATCCCCGACGTCTATCCTACCGAGGTCGGGGATGTGGGTGAGGTCGAAGCAAACCGCCTTGCCGAAGAAGAGCTCCAGCGGCATCTCGTCCACGGAGTCCCCCCGAGGGTTGACGTGGTAGAAGGCGTCGACGTGGGTGCCGACGTGGTCGAGCATCCCCAGGTAGTTCGTCGCGAAGGTCATCCTGTCCTCGGGAACCCCGAGACCGAAGTCCTTGGTCTTCTCGTGGGTGAGCGCCGGCAGCACCACCGGGCTCTGGAAGAGCTTGTGCGCCGGCATGTTGTCGGTGATCTCGAGCGTGAGATCAACTATCCTCTGCATCTCTCATCCTTTCTGCTCCACCGGCGGATGGGCGTTACCGAGCGGCACCGCCGCAGCGCCGAGCAGCCCGGAGAAACCCCCGAGCGAGGCGAGGAGGCTCTCCTCCGGTATGTCGCGGGTGATGAAGACGACGCGCGAGCGGTGGTCCCTATCCGGCCAGCGGTCGAGGTGCTGCGGCGGGTGGATGACGTGCTGGACGCCGTTCAGGACGACGGGCCCCGGCCCCCCCGTGTCCAGGAGCCCCTTGACCCGCAGCACGCTCTCGCCGCGGGCGTGCAGGAGCATCGACAGCCAGATCCCGAAGGCCGTCCAGTCCACCGGCCCGTCGAAGGTGACCGAGACGGTGTGGGTCGAGGCGGTGTCGTGCTCCTGCAGCCGCGGGAGATCCCGCTCCCCCACCCGCACCACGGGGGAGAGGAGCTCCCTCACGTCCACCTCTCCGAAGGATGCCTCGACGATGCGCACCGAGGGGTTTATCGCCCCGATGCGCGCCTCGAGCTCCTCCTTCGCCCCCGGACCGGCGAGGTCGGTCTTGGTGATGACGATCTCGTCCGCCGCGGCGACCTGCTTCGTCGCCTCGGGGCTCCCGGAGAGCTGCATCGCGCCGTTCACCGCGTCCACGGTGGTTATGACGAGGTCGACCGTGAAGTGGTGGGAGAGCACGGGGTGGGAGAAGACGGTGTGGAGGATGGGAGCGGGGTCGGCGAGCCCGGTCGTCTCTATGACCACGCGGTCGAGCGCGGGGATCTCACCCCGCTGGTAAAGGTCCAGAAGCTCCCCGAGCGCCGCCACCAGATCCTCGCGCTCGCTGCAGCAGACGCACCCGCTCCCCAGAAGGAGCGTCCTCTCGGCGACGGGCCTGAGCAGGTGGTGGTCGAGCCCGACCTCGCCGAACTCGTTGACGATGACGGCGGTGTTCTCGAGCTCCGGCTCCCGCAGCACACGCGAGAGCAGCGTGGTCTTGCCGCTCCCGAGAAAGCCGGTCACGACCGTCACCGGGATCGCCACCGTCTACCCCCCTTCTTTCAGGCTCTCGAGCAGCGCCGCATCGAGCGGGTCCGGCACCCTGCCCGAGAGCCTCTGCGCCGCGGGCCACAGAGCGCCCAAGTCCTGCACCAGCTCCGATCTGCCCTTGCGGTCACGCAGCAGGTACTTGCTCCCGCTCCAGTCCTCGACCTTCAGGCCGTAATGGGGGAGCACCCCGTTGAGCAGTGCCACCCTGTGGGCCCTGTCCCGGCGCCGGTCCCGCTGGTGCTCGCCCGGGTCGGAACCCGGACCGGCCGCGAGCGCCCGGTCGGTGACGTGCCTGTCGGTCCAGTGGAGCCGCCCGACGAAGTCCTGCCCGCACAGCACACACACGAGGTGCTCCCCCCGCCCGCTACTTCGTCGCCGGCGTGTCGATCCCGTACATGTTCAGCCCCGGGTCGTGGTTGGGCTGGTTGCGCGGGAAGCGCCTGACGAAGTCGTCGGCGATCTCCTCCATCGTCACCCACTTCGTCCCGGGATGCCCGTTTATGTAGTCGATGAGGCGCTCGAGCATCAGCAACACCTGCGGCCTTCCGCTGACGTCCGGGTGGATCGTCAGGCAGTAGGTCGCGTAGTCCATCTCCCGGTAGACCCAGTCGAACTGATCCCGCCAGAGCTGCTCTATGTCGCGCGGGTTGACGAAGCCGTGGCTATTGGGAGAGGCCTTGATGAACATCATCGGCGGCAGGTCGTCCAGGTACCAGTTGCCCCCGATCTTGACCAGGTCTATCTCTTCCCCGCGCTCGAGCGGCTTCATCCATTCCCGGGCGGGCCTGGAGTAGTCGATCTTGGTCCACGTGTCGCCGACCCGGGCGTAGTAGGGGGTGAAGTCCCTATGCTGAAGCGAGTGGTCGTACTTGTACCCGAACTCGAGCAACAGCTCGTTGGTCGCGTTGGAGACCTCCCACCACGGGGCGACGTTCCCGACCGGACGACGCCCGGTCACCTTCTCGATGAGCCCGATGCAGTACTCGAGCACCTCCCGCTCCTGCTGCGGCGTCATCGCCACCGGGTTCTCGTGCGAGTAGCCGTGGCTCCCGACCTCGTGCCCCGCATCGACCACCATCTTCACCTGATCCGGGAAGGTCTCGATCGAATGCCCGGGGATGAACCACGTGGTCCTCATCCCATACCGCTCGAAGAGCTTGAGCAACCGCGGTACGCCTATCTCCCCCGCGAACATCCCGCGCGAGATGTCGTCCGGAGAGTCCTCACCCCCGTAGGAGCCGAGCCACCCGGCCACCGCGTCTATGTCCACCCCGATGGAGCAGAAGATCTCTTTCTCCGGCACCTTTCCTCCTTTCCTCGAAACGATCACCCAAAACACCCCTTACCACACCACGACCGGCGGCGCCCGCCCCCAGAGCCTTGCACCAGCCCCGGCCATGGCGTTAGTATTGTACGTACAAATATCGTCGAAATCAAGGAGGGAAAGGATGCTCCCGAAGGTAGCGGTTCTCTCGCTGGGTGGGACGATCTCTTCCGTACGGGGTTCGGGGCCCGGGGTGGTACCGAGGCTGACGGGGAAGGATCTGGTGGAGAGCGTACCGCAGATCTCCGGGGTGGCGGAGGTCGAGGCGGAATCGCTGAGGCAGATGCCGAGCTCGGACCTTACCGTAGAGGATCTCATCGAGGTGGCCGAGGAGGCGCGGCGGAGGATCGCCGGGGGGGCGCACGGGGTGGTGATCACGCAGGGGACCGACTCGATCGAGGAGACCGCCTTCGCGATGGACCTGCTCGTCGAGGGGGATGCGCCCGTGGTCATAACCGGGGCGATGCGCAACCCCACCCTCCCAGGGGCCGACGGTCCGGCGAACCTGCTCGGTGCGGTGCGCGTCGCGGCCAGCGATGAGGTGAGGGGGCTTGGGGCGCTGGTGGTGATGAACGACGAGATCCACGCCGCCCGTTTCGTCAGGAAGACGCACACCCAGAGCCCCTCGACCTTCCAGTCACCGGTGGCGGGGCCTCTGGGCTGGCTCTCGGAGGGCGTGGTGAGGATCGCCTGGCGGATTCCGGCTCGGCACACGGTGGAGCCCCCTCCGGCGGGAGCCGGGCAGCAGGTCGCGCTGCTCAAGCTCGCCGTCGGCGACGACGGGAGGCTGCTTTCGGCGGTGAGGGAGGCCGGGTACGCCGGGCTCGTCATCGAGGCCTTCGGCGGCGGGCACGTCCCGTCTAGGATGGTCGCGGAGGTCGAGCGGCTCGCCTCCGAGATGCCGGTCGTCCTCACCTCCCGCACCGGGAGCGGCGACGTGCTCCGGAACACGTACGGGTTTTCCGGCTCCGAGATGGATTTGCTCTCGCGCGGGCTCATCTGGGGTGGGGTGCTCGACGGGCTCAAGGCCAGGCTCCTGCTCACCATCCTGTTGCGCCGGGGAGAGGGGCCGGACGAGATAGAAGCCGCCTTCGAGGGGTGGTACATCTAGAGCATCACGTCGCCCGAATTGGGACCGAGCGTCTGTCCCACGTAGAGCGAAGCCCTATCCGAGACCAGAAACGCGACCGTCTCCGCGACCTCCTCCGGCTCGCCGAAGCGCCCCAGCGGGAGCTCCGCGGCCTTGGCGCGGCGCCACTCCTCGGAGAGGCCTTGCACGAGCTCGGTGTTGATGGGGCCGGGGGCGACGGCGTTAACCCGCACTCCTCGTGCAGAGACCTCGCGGGCGAGCGCCTTGGTCAGCCCGATGATCCCCGCCTTCGCGGCGCTGTAGTGACACAGCTCGATGCCCCCGATCTGTCCGAGCTGGGAGGCCACGTTGACGATCACCCCGCGCCCGCGGGAGAGCATCTCGGGCAACGCCTCCTTTATGCACAGGAAAGTCCCCCGCAGGTGCACGGAGATCATGCGGTCGAAGTCCTCGATGGTGAGTTCGACGAAGGGCTTCTGCTGCAAAAACCCCGCGTTGTTGACCAGGACCTCCGGCGCACCGAAAACTTCGCGCGCCCTCTCGAAGAAGGCGTGGACGCTCTCGGGGTCGGAGACGTCGCCGGGGACGGCCTCGGCGGCGCCCCCGGCTTCGCGTATCGCCGAGGCGGCACCTTCCGCGGTATCGGGCTTCAGATCGTTTACGGCCACGGCGTAGCCCTCCTCCGCCAGCCGAAGCGCCACGGCGCGTCCGATCCCGCTCCCCGCCCCGGTGACGAGGGCGACCCTGATGCGGTTCGCTGTCAACGGCACCTCCTTTCAGACGAGGGCCGCCTGCGGGAGGCGGCCCCCAAAACCGGCTTGCCGAAAACCCTCAGACCGAAGAGGGTTCCTCGAGGAGCTCGAGCTCGGCCTGGGTCGCGTCCTTGACCTCGCGGGTGCCGAACATCAGGAACCCGGAGACTATGACCGCCAGAGCCCCGGAGAGGAACGCGGCGGTGGTCACGCTCAGCCCGGCTTCGAGGAAGGCCGTCAAAAGCGCCGAGCCGACGATCGCGCCGATCGGCCCCATGGCGTTCACTACCGTGGTCCCCGTACCGCGCATCCTGGTGGGGAAGGACTCACCCATGTAGAACAGCAAGGCCGCATACGGCCCGATGATGAAGAAAAGCCCTATCGTGTAGGTGGCGAGAACGAACGCACCGCTGCTCGGGCCGAAGAGCATCGCCGAGTAGGCCACCCCGGCGATGAGCCAGCCTATCGCGATCGTCCGGCGGCGTCCGACGATGTCGCCGACGAACCCGTGGGAGAGGTATCCAATATATGCCGCCGCGTTGGAGACGACGAGGAAGATCAGGGCGCTGCTGAAGGAGACCCCCTTGCCCTGGGTGAGGATCGTGGTCCCCAGAACGACCAGGACCTGGATCCCGATCCAGTTGGTCAGGAACGCCAGCGCCAGGAAGATCGTGTGCTTCCTTATGCCGGGCTCGAAGATCTGACGGTAGGTGTTGCGGTCGCTGTGGCGTACGTCGATGCCGTACTGCCTGCCGAAGCGTACCGCCTCCTCGTGCCGCCCCTCCTGCTCGAGCTTCCTCGCGTGTTTCATGGCCTGGAACCGCGGAGACTCCCGGAGCTTGAGCCCCAAAACGGCGATTATGATCGCCGGGGCGGTCGCGACCAAAAACGTCCCGCGCCAGCCGACGCTGGGAACCAGGACAGCCGCCAGCGCAGCACCGACCAGAACCCCGATCGGCCATCCGCCCTGCACCATGCTGTAGATGAGCCCCCGCCGCCTGCGGCTCCCGTAGATCTCGTTGAGGTAGGCTGCGTTCACCGCCTGCTCCGAGTACCCAAGCCCGGAGAACGCCCGCACGACGATCACGTACCACGCGGCGAAAGCCAGCGAGGTCAGCCCGGAGCTTATCGCCGCCCCCACCGTCGTGAGGATGAGCGAAGGTTTGCGCCCCAGCCGGTCGAGCATCGGCCCTACCGAAAGCGAAACCAGAAACACCGCCACCGCAACCCAGGTGGCTATCGCCGTGCTCGTCGCCGTCGACCACCCGAGATCCTGCGCCATCTTCGGCAGAAGCGTCCCAAAGAGCGTGTAGTCGTAGACCGAAAACACCCACGCGAGAAACGCTACGATCGAAGAGTAGACCAGCGCCCGCTGCGGAAGGTTCGTCTCTATGCGCGGAGCATCATCGATCCTCCCATCCCCGGTCCCACGGGAGACTTCTGACTCACCAGTCGCCATCTCTCCTCCTTCTCCTTTCGCCCTGGCAGACGATCCTAAAGCCGGGCCCGGCCTCGCCTGCATTTGTCCGTACTAATATGATATGTACGCACAATATTTGTGTCAAGTCCGACATGTGCGGGTCGGGATCCATGCCGGGAACACCATAGAAAATATCCGGTCCTTTACACTTCGGCCGAGGGAAGAAAATTCCCGTGGCGGCGGGGCGGGATGTTTAGACCCGTGGACGGTGCGTCCAGCCGGCTCACCTGTTGTGTGGGAGGATCGGAGGCCGGTATCCGGCGGCGCGTGCCTGCCGGGCGGAGGCGAAGCAGCGCTCGGGGTGGGTGGCCTGGTAGTAGGGGTCGCCTTTGGGGAGGTGGTAGATCTTCTGTCCGTCACGGGTGATGTTGCCCTTCACCGGGTAGCTCCGGGGACAGGACTCCTCGGATGAGGGGGCCACGCCCGGGGATCTTCCGGCGGAGCCTCTGGAGTCGGGGCCGGGGCCACAACCGGGGGAGCCCTCGCCTATCCCGTTACCCCGGTTGGTCTCCCGGCAGCGTTCGGCGCGGGGGAGGCCCCAGATCCCGCGGTGCGCGCGCCTGGCCTGCCGCTGGTCCGCCGCGAACCGTGCGGCGTAGCGGTCGTTGGGCGGGATGATGAGAAGCTGGGCGAGTCCCCTCCGCAACAGTTCGTCCTCCAGCATGGTCTTCCGGTCCACCCACACGTAGGCGAGCAACCTGCCGTAGCGGTCCTTTCGCTCCTCGTCGAAGGTCAGGCGCACCCGGCGGCCCTCCAGCCTCGAGCGGGTGAAGGAGGCCGCCCGGATCGCGAGGGGCTGGACGGGATAGCCGGGACGCACGTCCTCGGGGGTGTCGGCTCCTATGATCCGCACGGTGCTCTCACCTCCCACCGGGGGAGAGATCTCCAGGGTGTCGCCGTCGACCACCCGGCTCACGACGACCCGGACGCCCGCGGAAGTGGTGGAGGCGGTGGATGACGGCACTCCCCCCACATCCAGCCCCCCATCCCCGCCGCAGCCGGCCAGGACGAGCAGAACGGGGAGCAGGAACCAGGCCGCCGGACGGTTGAACGGACGAAGTACCCTTTTCTTCCCCATCTCTTCCAGTTCTCCCGACAAAAGGTCCATCCCCGGGCCGAGGGTTCCTGCATCCGAGACACGCTGGGACCGCAGCTTTGGCG
The DNA here is from genome assembly GCF_059772285.1 of Rubrobacter sp. M3-4. Taxonomy (NCBI): domain Bacteria; kingdom Bacillati; phylum Actinomycetota; class Rubrobacteria; order Rubrobacterales; family Rubrobacteraceae; genus Rubrobacter; species Rubrobacter sp. M3-4. The sequence continues at coordinate 61,527 of NZ_JCBAJP010000011.1, read as the reverse complement.
CGGGACGATTTGCAAAACTATACTCGGTAGTGCGAGAGCATACTAGCATTCCCAGAGGCGTACGAAGGGAGATCGTACATGGAAGGCCAGCGACGCAAGCCCGCCACCTATCGCAGGCTGTCGGATGAGCTGCGGGAGGCGATAGAGAGCGGTGAGTTCGAAGAGGGTACCCAGATGCCTACCGAAGCCGAGCTCTGCGAACGCTACGGCGTCAGCCGCCACACCGTGCGCCAGGCCTTCCAGTCGCTGGTCGCCGACGGCCTCGTCTACCGCGTCCCCGGACGGGGCACCTTCGTCACCAGCCTCTCCAGACGCGGCAAGTATCTGCGCTCCATCGGCACCCTGGAGGAGATGATGTCCTGGACCGGCACCGAGATGGAGGTGCTGAACCCGGTCGAGATCATCCACGACGAGGAGCACGCAACCCGCCTCGAGCTCTCCACGGACGAGGTCGCCACCCTCACCGTCCGTCGCCTCTACGAGGGCAACCCCTTCGTCCTCACCCACGTCTACCTCACCCCCGACGCCGGAGAACGCCTGCAGAAGAAGAAGCTCCCCAAAGACGGCCCCGGAACCGTCATCGGGACCGTGGAGAGCGTGCTCCCCTCACCCATCGTAGGAGCCAGCCAGGAGCTCACCGCCATCCCCACCCCCCATCACGTCTCCCGCCACATCGACCGCAGCCCAGGTGAGCCCCTCCTCTACGTCGAACGCCTCTACTACCTGGAGGACGGTACCCCCGTAGAACTCGCCATCTCCTACTACAACCCCAGCCGCTACTCCTACCGCCTCGAACTGCGCCGCGGCGGCGTCCACTGACCCGCCGTTTGACACACGACATTTGTACGTACATAATTGAGAGAAAAATGGCGTCTGCGGGAGGGTGTTCGCATGGCAGTGAAAGAGGGCTGGAGGGGACGTTTCTACGAGGACTTCGAGGTGGGGGACGTCTACGAGCACCCCCTGGGCCGGACGGTGACGCAGACGGACAACATCTGGTTCACCCTTTTGACGCAGAACACGGCCCCCATCCACTTCGACGCGCACTACGCGGCGCAGACCGAGTTCGGGAGGCCCCTTGTTGACTCCACCTTCACGCTGGCGCTGGTGACGGGGCAGAGCGTCACCGACGTCTCGCAGAACGTGTTCGCCAATCTGGGGTGGGACGAGGTTAGGCTTCCGGCGCCGGTCTTCGAGGGGGATACGATCTACTCGCGCTCGGAGGTGCTCTCCAAGCGGGAGTCGCGCAGCCGCCCCGATGTGGGGATCGTGGAGGTGAGGACGGAGGGGTATAAGCAGGATGGGACCGTCGTCATCGAGTTCAGGAGGACCATCATGGTCTACAAGCGGGGGCGGGGGCCGAAGAGGGTGCGCCCGCGCCCGCAGGAAAGGGGGGAGGGGTGAAAGGCGGGTGGAGGATGGAGGAGCTCGCCTCCTTCCTCGCGGGGCTCCGGTACGAGGATCTCCCGGAGGAGGCCGTGCTCCGGAGCGAGGAGCTCTTCCTGGACTGGGCGGGCTCGGCGCTCGCCGGGGGGCGGGAGCGGCCGGTCGGGGCGATAGAGCGCGTGGCGCGGGCGCTGGGGCCGCGGGAGGGGTCGTGTGAGGTTCTGGCATTCGGGTGGCGCACCTCTCCCCTCTTCGCGGCGCTGGTGAACGCCGCCTCCTCGCACGCCGTCGAGCAGGACGACGTACACAACGCCTCCGTGCTGCATCCGGGGGCGGTCGTCTTCCCGGCGGCGCTCGCGGCGGCGCAGGAGGAGGGAGCATCGGGGAGGGAACTCATCACGGCCGCCGTCGCCGGGTACGAGGCCGGGGTGCGGGTCGGGGAGTTCCTCGGCCGCTCGCACTACAGGGTCTTCCACACCACGGGCACGGCCGGGACGCTCGCGGCGGCGGCCGCCGCGGCGCACGTTCTCGGGGCGGACGAGGCGGAGATGGCCGACGCCCTGGGCTCGGCCGGGACCCAGGCGGCGGGGCTCTGGCAGTTCCTCTCCGAGGGGGCCGACTCCAAGCAGCTGCACACCGCCCGGGCCGCGAGCAGCGGGCTCCTCTCGGCGTACCTCGCGCGGGAGGGTCTCCGGGGTGCGCGGGGCATCCTGGAGGGGGAGAAGGGAATGGCCGCCGGGATGTCCTCCGACGCCGACGCGGGGAGGCTCACGGCGGACCTCGGGGAGCGGTGGGCCGTGCTCGAGACCTCGTTCAAGCATTACGCCTCCTGCCGGCACTCGCACCCGGCGGCCGACGCCCTGCTCGCCGGGATGCGGGAGCACGGGCTCGCCGCGGAGGACATAGAGGCGGTGCGGGCGAGGGTGCACGCCGGGGCGATAGAGGTCCTCGGGGACGTCGTCGAGCCCGCGAGCGTGCACCAGGCCAAGTTCTCGATGGGCTTCGTGCTCGCGCTCGTCGCGCTGAGGGGCCGCGCGGGGCTCGAGGACTTCACCGAGGAGTCGCTGCACGACGAGGAGGTTTTGAGCTTCGCCCGCCGGGTGGAGATGGTCTTCGACCCCGAGGTCGACGAGGCCTATCCGGGGCGTTGGATCGGGCTGGTGGACATAAGGACGAAGGACGGGCGGGAGGTCACCTCGCGCGTCGACGTACCCAAGGGCGATCCCGGCAACCCCCTGAGCCGCGCGGAGATAGAGGAGAAGGTGCGCCGCCTCGCCGCCCACGGCGGGGCGAGAGAAGAGGCGGCGGGGCGGCTCGTCCGCTTCGCCTGGAACCTGCACGAAGAAGACGGGGTGGGCCCGCTGCTCGCCGAAGGAGCCGGGGAGGTGAGATCTTGAGCCACGAGAAGCTGCGGCAGAGCGTGCGAGAGGTCTGCGCGCGCTTCGGCGAAGAGTACTGGCGCGAGCTGGACGAGCGGCGCGAGTACCCCGAGGAGTTCGTGCGGGCGATGACCGAGAGCAGGCTGCTCGCGGCGCTCATCCCCGAGGAGTACGGGGGGCTCGGGACGACGCTCGCCGAGGCCTCCGTGATCCTGGAGGAGGTCAACCGGAGCGGGGGCAACGCCCAGCCCGCCCACGCCCAGATGTACGTGATGGGGACGCTGCTCCGGCACGGCTCCGAGGAGCAGAAGAGGGAGTACCTGCCGAAGATAGCTTCCGGGGAGATCCGGCTTCAGGCCTTCGGGGTCACCGAGCCCGGGGCCGGCACCGACACCACCTCCATAGAGACCTTCGCCCGCAAAGAAGGCGACCGCTACGTCATAAACGGGCGCAAGATCTACATCTCCCGCGTCCAGCACTCGGACATGATGGTCCTCCTCGCCCGCACCACCCCGCGCGAGCAGGTGAGGAAGAAGTCCGAGGGGCTCTCGGTCTTCCTCGTGGACCTGCGCGAAGCCGTGGGCAACGGCCTCACCGTGAAGCCCCGCCGGGTGATGATCAACAACGAGACCAACGAGCTCGTCTTCGAAGACCTCGAGGTCCCGGCGCAGAACCTCCTCGGCGAGGAGGGCAAAGGCTTCCGCTACATCCTCGACGGGATGAACGCCGAGCGTATCCTGATCTCCGCCGAGTGCATCGGCAACGGCCGCTGGTTCGTCGAGAAGGCCACCGGGAGGGCGAAAGAGCGCGTGGTCTTCGGGCGGCCCATCGGCGAAAACCAGGGGGTGCAGTTCCCCATAGCCCGCGCCCACGTCGACGTGGAGGCGGCGGACCTGATGCGCTTTAGGGCCGCGGAGCTCTTCGACCGGGGAGAGCCCTGCGGGGCCGAGGCCAACATGTCGCTCCTGCTCGCGGCCGACGCTGCCTGGGAGGCCGCGAACGTCGCGCTGCAGACCTTCGGGGGCTACGGCTTCGACACCGCATACCACGTCGAGCGGAAGTTCCGCGAGACCCGGCTCTTCCAGATCGCCCCCATCTCCACCAACCTCATCCTCTCCTACGTCGCCGAGCACGTGCTCGGGCTGCCGAGGTCGTTCTAGGATGCTGCCGCTCGAAGGCATGACGGTCGTCTCTTTGGAGCAGGCGGTCGCCGCCCCCTTCGCCACCCGCCAGCTCGCCGACCTCGGCGCGAGGGTCATAAAGGTCGAACGTCCCGGGGTGGGGGACTTCGCCCGCCACTACGACGAGAAGGCCCGCGGGCTCTCGAGCCACTTCGTCTGGCTCAACCGCTCGAAGGAGTCGATCGCGCTGGACCTCAAGAAGGAAGGGTCAAAGGAGGTCTTGCGGCGTCTGATCTCCCGCGCCGACGTCTTCGTGCAGAACCTGGCCCCCGGCGCCGCCGGGCGGCTCGGCTTCGGCGCGAAGCAGCTCAGAAGGGAGCAGCCCCATCTCGTCACCTGCTCCGTCTCCGGCTACGGGGAGAGCGGCCCTTACCGCGAGAAGAAGGCCTACGACCTGCTGGTGCAGTGCGAGACCGGCCTCGTCTCGGTGACCGGCACGCCCGAGACCCCCTCGAAGGTCGGCATCTCCGTCGCGGACATAGCCGCCGGGATGTACGCCTTCAGCGGGATCCTCACCGCGCTGTTGAAGCGGGAGCGCACCGGGGAGGGCTCGCATATAGAGGTTTCGCTCTTCGAGGCCCTCTCCGAGTGGATGGGTTTCCCCGCATACTACACGATGTACTCTGAGGAGCAGCCGCCGCGCACCGGGGCGAGCCATGCCGCCATCGCCCCCTACGGACCGTTCCCCTGCGGCGACGGCAGGACGGTGTTCCTGGGGATCCAGAACGAGAGGGAGTGGGAGCGCTTCTGCCGGGAGGTGCTGCAACGCCCGGAGCTCGCCGGAGATCCCCGGTTCTCCTCGAACCCCAGGAGGGTGGAGAACAGAGACGAGCTGCATGAGGAGATCGGACGGGTCTTCGGCGCCCTCTCCTCCGAGGAGGTCATAGGGAGGCTCGACGCCGCCAAGATAGCCAACGCCCGGCTGCGCAGCGTGCGGGAGTTTCTCGACCACCCGCAGCACGAGGCCCGGAAGCGCTGGCGGAAGGTCGACTCCCCGGTCGGGGCGCTCGACGCTCTCCTGCCGCCCGCCGTCCCGAACGCAGAGGAGCCGGTGATGGGTCCGATCCCGGAGGTCGGGGAGCACACCGAGGCCATCCTCGAGGAGCTCGGTTACGACGAGGATGAGGTGGAAGCGTTGCGCCGCGAGGGCGCGCTCTGAGCAACACACCGTGAGGAGAGGAGCGGGGGCGCCCCCCGTGAGGCGCCCGGGAGGGCGGTGAGCGTGTCCATGCTCGGACCGCGAATGGATCTCCCGGTCTCTGCCGCCGGCACAATGGCCCTGGCGCTCAACCTCCCGCGGCGAGAATTCGCTCGTGGACCTCGAGGTCCCGCTCGCCAAAGAGGACGAAGCGTATGAGGCGTACGTTCTGGAGCCTGGGGGCCTCATCGAGCACGGTCCCGATGGCCACCCGGGCCGCCTCCTCGACCGGGTAGCCGAAGACGCCGGTCGAGATGGCGGGGAAGGCTATGGAAGTGACGCCGTGCTCGTCGGCGAGGCGTAAAGCGTTGCGGTAGCAGTTCGCGAGAAGCTCAGCCTCCGGGTGGTCCGAGCCGTAGACCGGGCCCAGAGTGTGGATGACGTGGGCGTTGGGGAGGTCGTGGCCGCCGGTGATGACCGCCTCGCCGGGGCTTATCGGGGCGAGGGGGCGGCATTCTTCCTCGAGGCCCGGGCCGGCGGCGCGGTGGATCGCCCCGGCCACCCCGCCACCGGTGGTGAGCCGGGCGTTGGCCGCGTTCACTATGGCCTCCACGTCCGGCTGCCGCGTGATATCTCCCCGGACGCACTCTATCGTCACGCCGTCGACCTCGCGTTTCAAAATCCCTCACCTCCTCCGTTCCCGAGCGACTTGCCGGTTCTATCGGCGTAGGAGAGCTCTCCCCCCTTCCAGACCGCCTCCACCGAGAGGTCGGGTCTGAGCACGGTGATATCGGCGTCGTAACCCGGGGCGAGGCGTCCCTTGCGCCGCCCCTCCCCGATCAGGCGCGCCGGTGCGGTCGAGGCCATGCGGGCCGCCTCGGGCAGGGTACACCCGGTGAAGGCGAGGATGTTCTGGAAGGCCTCCTCCATGGTCAGGAGGCTCCCCGCGAGCGCGCCGCTGCCGAGCCGGGTGACGTTCGTCTCGCGGTAAATGCGGCGGGTGGCCAGCGCGTACTCCCCCGGCCCCATCCCGGTCGCCGCCGTAGAGTCGGTGACCAGGCAGATGCGGTCGGGGCCGAGCATGCGGAAGGCGAGCGCGACCATCTCCGGGTGGATGTGGATGCCGTCGGAGATGAGCCCGCAGACCGCGAGCGGGTGGGCAAAGGCCGCTCCAGGAAGACCGGGCTCGCGGTGGTGCATCCGGCTCATCGTGTTGAACAGGTGCGTGAGCGCCAGAACCCCGGCGTCGAGCGCCTCGTAGGCCTCCTCGAAGGAGGCGTCGGAATGCCCCGCCGAGACGACGACCCCGTACCTGCGGGCCATCTCGATGAGCTTCCTCGCTCCCTCGAGCTCCGGGGCGAGGGTGACCATCCTGATAGGACCGAGCTCGAGCAGCCTGGCGAAGAGGGAGGGGTCCGGAGGGACGATGTGGGCGGCGGCGTGCGCCCCCCGTCGTTTCAGGTTGATGAAGGGTCCCTCCAGGTGTATGCCGAGCGGCTCGGCCATCCCGCCCCGGCGCGCGACCTTTTCGGCGAGGACGGGCAGGGTCTCCTCGTAGAGGCTCTCCGGAGAAGAGATCACGGTCGGCACGTAGGAGGTCGTCCCGGTGGCGAGCAGCCGCCGGGAGAGCTCGTCGATCCTCTCGGGCGAAGAGGCTACGTCCACCCCGAAGGCTCCGTTGACCTGCAGGTCGACGAAGCCTGGCACGAGCAGCGAGTCCCCGCAATCCCTCACCTCCCCACCCTCGCCGGGGTCGAGCGGCTCGCGGCTCACCTCCCTTATCGCGCCGCCCTCGATGAGGACCGTTCCTTCGGACCATACCTCGTAGTCGGTCACCACCCTCCCTCTGAGGGCGATGCGTCTGGCGGGTTCTCTATCCGGCAAAATCTCGCCTCCCCGTGGCATCACGGTCCATCTTCCCAGTTATGCTCCGGGCTCTCAAGCTCCCGCATCCGGCGGCACGTGGTATTCGGGTGGGGTGGTGGACGGGCGCACGTCGGGAGTGCGGGAGAGCAGATAGAGCCCGGCGAGCACCACGATCGCGAGCGCCCCTATGGCGATGCGGTAAGAGGGTGCCCCGAGGCCACCGAAGGCGTCCAGAAGGAGCGCTATGAGGGCGGGGCCGGCGACGGCGGAGAACCTCCCCGCGAGGTTGTAGAGCCCGAAGAACTCCCCGGTCTTCTCGGGCGGGGCGAGCGCGACGAGCATCGCCCGGCTCACGGTCCAGGTTGCGCCGAGGGCGACCCCGACGACCGGCCCGACGAGGAGGAGCACCCGGGGACCGGGCGCGACCGCGGCCAGAGCTATCGCGACCAGCCACAGCAGGAGCACCACGACGAGCGCCCGCTTCGGCCCCACCCGGTCGGAGAGGTGTCCGAAAGCGGCCGACCCCACGATGGCGAACACCGTGGAGAAGAGCAGCAGGTTGCGGATCCCCCCCGAGCTCATCCCGAAGACCTCCCGGCCGTAGAGCGCCATGTTGGAGACTGCGGTGTTCGCCGCGTCGGTGTAGAGCACGGTGGCGGCGATGAACGTCCCGGCCCCGGGGTAGGACCGGAGGTTCCGGATGGTGGCGATGACGTCCCGGTAGACCGCCGAAGGGCGTACGTCCATCGGCCGTCGCACCTTCGGATCCGGCACGAAGAAGAAGGCCGGCAGGCTGAAGAGCAGGTACAGGACGGCGGTAGGCACGAACGCGTTCGAACTGCGGGCGGCGCCCGTCCCGATCCACCACCCCAGAGGGCCGAGAAGCTCCTTCACGGCTGAGGCGTCGCCGACGAAGAGCTGCAGGAAGAGGAGCGCAAAGATCGCGCCGACGTAGCCCAGCGCGGTACCGTAACCGCTCACCCTCCCGGTCCCGCGCCCGGCCGAGACGCCGGGCAGGAGCGCGTTGTAGAAGACCGTCGCCGACTGGTAGCAGAAGTTCGCCGCGACGAAGAGCGCCACGATCACCGCCACCTCCCCCGAAACGCCCAGCAAGGCGGTGAAGACGACCGAGACCGACACCAACACGACGAGGTATGGTTTTCGGCGCTGGCCGAGGTCCGAGACGGCCCCGAGGAAGGGCGAGAGGAGGAGCACCAGCAGGGCGCTACCGGCCGCGGCGTAGTTGACGGTGTCCGCTCCGGCGCCGAGCTCCGATCCGAGCCACAGCGGGAAGTAGACGCTCAGGATCGAGACGGAGAAGATCGTGCCGGCGAAGTCGTAGAGCGCCCAGGAGATCACGGCGGGCCAGGTGGCCCGCCGGCCGGAGACGGTGGCCGCCGGTGCACGCACGCTCATTACAGGGCGATTATATGCCCTATCCGAGGAAGGTCTGATAGAGCAGGAAGAGGTTGAGGCCCATTATCAAGACGGCGATCACGACGGCCGCAACGCTCGTCGCACGCCGGTTCACCAGCGGCCCCATCAACCGACGGTCGCTGGTGAAGACCAGCAACGGTACCAGCGCGAACGGTATCCCGAAAGAGAGGACGACCTGGCTTACGACCAGCGCCCAGCTCGGGTCCACACCGAGAGCGATCACCACGAGCGAGGGGGTCACCGTTATCGCCCGGCGCAGGAATATCGGGATCCTGCGCCGGATGAACCCCTGCATCACGACCTGCCCGGCCATCGTCCCGACCGAGGAGGAGGAGAGCCCCGAAGCCAGAAGCGCCACGCCGAAGATGATCGCCACCCCCATGCCCTCGGAGCTTGCGAGCCCGTGGAAGGCCGATTCTATGCTCTCGGTCACCCCTCCCTTCCCCCGGGCGTGGAAGAGCGCGGCGAAGATGATCATCATGCTGGCGTTGACCAGACCCGCGATGCCCAGCGCGATCACCACGTCTATCAGCTCGAAGCGGAAGATCTTGCGCTTCTCTTCGTCGGTCCTGCCTACGACCCGTCTCTGGGTCAGCGCCGAGTGCAGATATATGACGTGAGGCATGACCGTCGCCCCTATTATCCCCGTCGCGAGGAACACGCTGCCGGAACCCGAGAAACGGGGGATGAAGGCCCCCTCGAGCACCTGCCCGACGTCCGGCTTCGCATAGAAGACCTCGAACGCGAACGCGACCACGATGACCCCGACCAGCACGCTTATGGCAGCCTCGACCGGCCTCACCCCGTACATCTCCAGCGCGAGCAGCGCGAATACCGCACCCGCGGTGATCAAACCGGACACGAAAAGCGGTATCCCGAAGATGAGGTTGATCCCGATGGCAGCACCTATGAACTCCGCGAGGTCCGTGGCCATCGCCACGACCTCAGCCTGTAACCACATGAAGATCGTCGCCGGCCGTGAAAACCGCTCCCGACAAACCTCAGGAAGGTTCTTGCCCGTCGCGATCCCAAGCTTGGCAGAAAGCGCCTGCACCAGCATCGCCATCAGGTTGGCCAGCACCACAACCCACAGCAGCGTATATCCGAACCTCACCCCCCCGGAGACGTTCGTCGCGAAGTTGCCCGGGTCTATGTAGGCCACCGCAGCGATGAACGCCGGCCCAAGAAACGGCCACAGCCCCCTCAAACCTCGGCGCTTCCCCTCCAGCGAAGCGCGCGCAGCCCGGGCCACCATGTCCTCACCCGCCAGCAACACCCCCTCGGCTTTCTCGGATCCATCCCCGGGACGCCCGCTCAAACCACGCTCCTTCCTCTCGAAAACGAGAATTTTTAGCCACGTCTAATATTACTATCAGCTACGGTTAACCGTCAACGATTGGTTCTGCTGGCAAAAGCGCCGGGTTGGGCTAGTATTTGTACGCGAGAAATGAGCACGAACGCCGAAACCCAGCCCTCGGTCTCTGTGGGGGACTATCTGAAGAGCGTATGGGAGGTAGCCGGCACCGGCGCGGCCTCGACGAAGGACGTGGCGGAGCGGCTCTCGGTCTCTGCTGCGTCGGTATCGAGCATGTTCGTGCGGCTACAGGAGATGGGGCTGGTACGGCACGAGCGCTACCACGGAGCATCGCTGACGGAGCGGGGGAAGAAGGAGGCGATGCGGCTGGTCCGGAGGCACCGTCTGATCGAGACTTTCCTCCTGGAGCACCTGGGGTATTCGTGGGACGAGGTACACGAGGAGGCGGAGAGGCTCGAACACGCGGTCTCGGACACGTTCACCGAGCGTCTTGCGGAGTACCTCGGGCATCCGGAGCACGATCCGCATGGAGATCCCATCCCGACCCCTGAAGGGATGCTGGAGCCGGACCGGAACAAACCGCTGCGCGACGTCGAAGAGGGACAGCTGGTCCACGTCTCGCGGGTAGACCAGCGCGACGAAGCCGTGCTCGCCTATCTCGGGGAGCAAGGGCTGGTACCCGGCACGGCGATCAGGGTGCTGGAGGTGCGCGGGGTGGACGGGGTGGTGACGGTCGAGGGGGAGGACGGATCCGTACACACCCTGGGTGAGCCGCTCACGCGTTCGATCTTCGTGCGCGCCGACAGCTGAAGGTGCCCTACTTCCCGCGGGGCAGTCCGTAGGCGCTCATCGCGCCGGACTCGTCGGAGACGTAGACTCTCCCGTTCGCCACGATGGGGCTCTCCCAGTGGATGTCCCCGATGGTCCCGCCCGCACCCTTCCGTTCGCTCGACCACAGGAGGTGTCCGCTGGTGGGGTCGAGCGCGAGCAGGTCTCCGTCCGAGGCCGCGAACAGCACCCCACCCGCGACGACCGGCGTGGTCGTCCTGTAGTCCTTCTTCCACTCCAGACGCAGGCGGGTGCGGCCGCCCGCATCGGTCGCCACCCGGTAGGACGCCATCCCACAGGTGCCGGCGACGATGACGCGCAGCCTGCCTCCGTTCCTCCAGACCACGGGCTGGGTGAAGGTGGCGCATCCAGCGGAGCGTATGGTCTGAAGCGCTCCGCCGACGTGACCGGGGCCGCCCCCACCGCTCATGTTCCCGCGGGAGATCAGACGCAGCTTCCCGTCCTTGCCGCCCTGCACCAGCAGATACGGGGTCCTGCTCCGGGGTATCCGGGGCAGGACCGCGGGGGAGGCGCTCGCGAGGTCGAGGTCTTGCGCCTCGAGCTTCCGGTAGTTCTCCGGGGTGTAGGAATCGACGAGGCGCAGACCGGGAGCCGCGAGCCTCAGCACGCTGTCCGCGTAGTCGCCGCGGGAGGGGGCGTATGGGCCGTTGCCACTCGTCGCGTAGAGGCTTCCGTCCGTCGGATCCACGACGGCACCGCCCCGGCCCCAGATGCCGGAGCGCTGCGAGTCGCACTCCCCGTTCGAGAGCAGATGCCGGAGGCCTGCGCAGAGGCTGTTGTAGACGTGCTCCTCTCCCGTCCTCTCGCTCACCGCGACGACGTGCCCCTGGTAGGGCGGGGCGTCGCCGAGGTAGCCGCTTGTGGTCGCGTACACCCACCCGTCCGCTACGTTGAGCGCCGAGGAACCCTTCTCGGTCTCGGGCATCCTGGTGACCGGAGCCGGCCAGCCGTTGCCTTCGATCTCCTTGCCGCTCGCGGCCCTGTACCGGTGGATTCTGCCGTCGAGCCCGTAGGAGAAGACGAGAGAGCGGGCGGGATCGGCGACGGGCGAGGAGGTGGTGATCTTCGGTCCAGAAGTCCTGCGGAGCCAGAGCCTCCTGCCGCTCGCGGCGTCGAGCGCGACGAGCGAACCGTTCTCGAGCGTCGCGTAGAGCACGTCGCGCTCCTTCCCCGACGCCCTGACGCCGTGCAGCAGCACCGGGGAGGAGTCGGCGACGTCGGGGAGCTTCGCCCGCCAGATCCTGCGCAGCCTCCCCACGCTCTTGCGGTCTATGAGCTTCTCGTGCGGGTTGACCCCGTTGCGATCGGGGCTGAAGCCGAAGCGCACCCAGTCGACCTTCTCCGCGGCGGGCAGGGTCGAGGCGAGGTCCGGCGCCGCCTTCGTCCGCGTCCCGCCTCCCTGCTCCCCGCCGCACGCGACGGCCGCGAGGAGCAAAACCAGGAGCACCGCGCTCCATCCCTTCACGAAAACCGCAAACTCCTCTCGCTCTGGGCCCCCGGTGAGTCTACATCACGTCGTGGCCCAGGCCCCGGCGGCCGGCGCATCCGGTTTCTTCCGCCGGGCGCGGACGGCCTGCGCGAGCTCGCGCAGAACTGGCACGGTCGTCTCCCACCCCATGCAGGAGTCGGTGACGGACTGGCCGTAGACGAGAGGTTTCCCGGCGTCGAGATCCTGCCGGCCGTCGACGAGGAAGCTCTCGAGCATCACCCCGACGATGCCCCGCTGCCCGCCGGAGACCTGCTCCGCCAGCGCGCTGGCCACCTGCGGCTGGCGCCGGTAATCCTTGCCGCTGTTGTCATGGCTCGCATCGACCATCACCCGCGGCGGCAGGCCCGCGTCGCGCAACTCCCCGAGCGCGCCCTCCACGCTCTTCGCGTCGTAGTTGGGCCCGTTCTTGCCGCCGCGCAGGATCACGTGACAGTCCGGGTTGCCGCGGGTGGTGACGATCCCGGCGAGCCCCTGACGGGTCACCCCGAGGAAGCTGTGCGGGTGGGCGGCGGCCCGGACGGCGTCCACGGCGATCCTGACGCTCCCACCGGTCCCGTTCTTGAAGCCGACCGGCATCGAGAGCCCCGAGGCGAGCTGGCGGTGCACCTGGCTCTCGGTCGTGCGCGCCCCGATCGCACCCCACGCGACGGCGTCGGCGAAGAACTGCGGGGAGATGGGGTCGAGGAACTCGCACCCGGCCGGGAGCTCGAGCTCCGCGATCTCCAGCAGCAATCTGCGCGCCAGATGCAACCCCTCGTTGATCGCGAAGCTCCCGTCGAGGTGCGGGTCGTTGACGAGGCCCTTCCAGCCCACCGTCGTCCGGGGCTTCTCGAAGTAGACCCGCATGACGACGAGGAGCTCCTCCCGCAACTCGTCGGCGATCCCCCGGAGCCTCCGGGCGTAGTCGAGGGCCGCCTCCGGGTCGTGTATCGAGCAGGGCCCGACCACGACGATGAGCCTGTCGTCCGAGCCGTCGAGCACCCGCACGATCTCCTCCCGCGCCCGGCCGACGCTCCGGGCCTGCCCCTCCGAGAGCGGGAGCTGCTCGGAGAGGATCGCCGGGGGCAAGAGCGGCCGGATGCCCGTGACGCGCAGGTCGCTGGTGCCCGCGGATCCGTCGGCGCGGAGTACCTCCTCCACCCCGGGCAGCAACTCGAGCGTCCTCTCGAGCCCGTCCGGGGGTTCTCCCTCCACCCACACTGCGATCCTCCCCGTCCCCGGGAACATGCCGGCCTCGAGCCCCGCCTCCCTGACCTGCGCCCGCACGGCCTCCGCCTGCGCCCGCGAACTCCCGGGCCGCATCAGGACGAGCATCTCCCTCATCACCATCTCCTCTTCTCCCTCCGTCTTCTCCCAAACGAAAGGCGGAGGCTCCAGGAGCCTCCGCCCTCCGAATCTTCCGCCGAACCGACCGCGGTTAAGCCGGGTGAACCCCGCCGGCCGGCCCGTCCCTCCGGAGGGCCCGCCGGATAAAGTAATAGAAGCGCACGTTCATCCCGTGACCGGCGATCATGGCCAGCATTCTACCCGCCCACACCCTACCGGTCAAAACTGCTCCGGCGCCCGAAAGCGAAGTACGCCACCGGCCCGAAGAAGTTCACCGCCTGCGCGACCACCCAGGCGGCCTTCGGCCCCCTCACCTCGCTCCCCTCGCGCCGGTAAAGATCCACGAGCGCCGCCACCTTCAGCCCGAGCTCGACCGTACCCGCCAGAACAATCGCCGCCCGCTGCCCCCGGCTCAGCTCCCCCCAACGCCTCTTCCCAGCCACGGTAGCCTCCTCTTCCGAAGATCGACACCCGGCATGATAACATTATTTCGCTGTTTGGCGAAACAACGAAAAAGGAGCGAGGTGGACAGTACATTCAGGGCGCTGGGGGATCCGAGAAGGCGGGAGGTTCTGCGGCTGCTCGGGGAGGGGGATCTGAGCGCGGGGGAGCTTGCGGAGCGGGTGGGGGTGGCGCCCTCGACGATGTCGGGGCATCTGAGGGTGCTCAGGGAGGCGAACCTGGTCGTGGCCGAGCGTCACGGGACGACGATCGTCTACAGCCTGAACGTCTCCGTCTGCGAGGAGATCGTGGGGGCGGTGATGGAGCTCTTCGGGGTGGGGAAAGAGGGCACGAGGAAGGTCCGGGATGCGTACGGGCTGGCGGACTGAGCTGCCGCTTTTGGTCCTGGTTGTGGCGATGTTCGCGGCCGGGGCCCGGGCGTGGCGGCTGGTACCGGGCCGGGTAGCGGTGCACTGGGATCTCTCCGGGAGGCCGGACGGGTACGGCGGCAGGTTCGAGGGGCTCTTCCTGCTCCCGCTGATCACGCTGGGCGTCTATGTGTTGATGAGGTTCCTGCCGCGGATCGACCCCCTGCGGGAGAGCTACGAAGCCTTCGGGGGGGTCTACCTCGTCTTCCGCTACGCGGTCGTGATCCTGCTCACCCTCGTCTACGGGTTCATGCTCGCGTGGGATCTGGGCTACGAACTCTCCCTCTCCCGGGCGATCACGGTCGTGCTCGGGATGCTGTTCGTGGTGCTGGGCAACTTCCTGGGCAAGGTGAGGCCCAACTGGTTCGTCGGCATCAGAACGCCGTGGACGCTCTCGAGCAGGCGCTCGTGGGTCAGGACCCACCGCCTCGGGGGATGGCTCTTCGTGCTCGCCGGGCTGGCGCTGATGGGGATGGGCCTGGTGTACCCCGCGGCGGGTGCGGTCGCGATCGGGCCGACAGTCCTCGTCTGCGTCGCGGTGCCCCTCGTCTACTCCTACCGTGTCTGGAAAGCCGACCCGGACAGAGATCCTCCCGTATGGAAGCGACCTCCGCGCGGCGACTAGCGGCCCTGCTTGCGGCGGCGCAGGCTCTCCCAGCTCCCGTCGGCGTACCAGCCGCCGTCGACCGAGAGGGTGTGGCCGTTGACGAAGCCGCTCTCGCGCGGGTCGGCGAGGAACGCGACGGCCCGCGCGACGTCCGCGGGCGAGGCGAAGCGCCCCATCGGCACCCTTCCCTCGATGTCCGCGTCGGTGTAGCCGCCCCCGGCCTGATCCTCGGCGTCCATCTCCGTCTTCACCCATCCGGGGCAGACCGCGTTCACCCGTACGCCGCGCCCGCCCCACTCCGCGGCGAGGGTGCGGGTGAGGCCGACGAGGCCGTGCTTGCTCGCGTTGTACGCCGCCCGGTCCGCCACCCCCAGAAGCCCGGCCACGGAGCTCACGTTGACGATGCTGCCCGAGCCCCGCTCCAGCATCACCCGGCCGAACTCCCGGCACATCAGGAAAGGACCGGTCAGGTTCACCGCGAGCGTCCGGCTCCAGTCGGCCAGCGTCGTCTCCTCGGCGGGGACGATCTTGCTGATCCCGGCGTTGTTCACCAGCACGTCCACCCGCCCGAAACGCTCCAGGACGCTCGCGGCCATCCTCCGGACGTCGCTCTCCTCGGATACGTCACCCGGGAGTGCCATGGCCCCGGCCCCGAGGCTGCGCAGCTCGTCCAGAGTCGCCTCCGGCTCGCGCACGTCGTTCGCCGCCACCCGGTAGCCGCGCCGGGCCAGCTCGATCGCCGTGGCCCGGCCTATCCCGCGCCCCGAGCCGGTTACGACGGCGACGGGCCCCCCGGCAGGCATCAGCGCCCCCCTGCAGAGGAAGCCGAGATCACCGCCCCCGCCGCAGCAGCCTGGGCGGCCAGGAAGTCCTCCTCTTGCGCACGTCTCACCGCTCCGCTCACCGCCCGGCCGATCAGCTCACCGTCCGTCAGAGAATCGAGCCGCTCATGGGCCCTCCCACGCTCGCCCGCGTGGAAGACCACGTCCACGAGTTCACAGGCCTTGATGAGGCCGAGGAGCGCCGCGTCGCGCGGCAGCGGCTCCGCCCCGCCGAAGACGACCTCCCGCACCCTCTCCCTGACGTCACGTTCCGGCCGGCCGTCGAGCGTCGGGTAGCGAACGCTCGGGATGAGCCAGAGCACCCGCCGCCGGTCGCGCCGGAGTATCCCCTTCTCGACCAGACGAGAGAGCAGAGCGTCCTTCGGATCCCTCCGGCCGAGACGCTCGACCCAGAACCCGGGCTCGCGCGGCTCCCCGGAGCGTATCATCCCGGCGACCTCGTCCAGCAGACCGTCGCCCGTAGGGGTTTCGTCCAACGGCACGAGCCGGCCATCCTGCATCCCGAGCCTCCCCGCGAGCACGAGCTCCATCAGGAGAGCCCCGGCGAGCCCGTACTGCAGTGACCCCGAGACCGCAGGCTCGACCGCACCGCTCTCGTCGTCGAGTGCGAGGAGCAAGAGTTCTTCGGCCAGGGTGAGCATCATCCCTCCCGGTCACGAACAGGATCGCAAGATCTTACTACAAAACCCGCCGCAGAGCCCTCATCGCCGGGTGACGACGGGGTTCGGTGGCTCCTCGCCGCGCAGGACGGCGAGGAGGTTGCGGGCCGCCATCTCGGCCATCCTGTTCCTCGTCTCGATCGAGGCGCTGCCGATGTGCGGGGCGAGCACCACGTTCTCCAGTTCCAGGAGCTTCGGGTGCACCTCGGGCTCGTTCTCGTAGACGTCGAGACCGGCGGCGAAGATGCGGCCCTCTGCAAGAGCCTCCGCGAGCGCCTCTTCGTCCACCACGGGACCGCGGGCGGTGTTGACGAGCACGGAGGTGGGCTTCATCTTCCGGAGCTCCTTAGAGCCGATCAGACGATGCGTCTGCGGGGTGAGCGGGACGTGCAACGAGACGAAGTCGCTCTCTGCCAGAAGCTCCTCCAGGTGCACCCGTCGGGCCCCGAGCTCGCGCTCGGCCTCCGCCTTGCTGCTGCGGGCGGTGTAGAGGACGCCCATCCCGAAGCCCCGGGCGCGCCGGGCGACGGCCTGTCCGATGCGCCCCATCCCGACTATGCCGAGCGTCTTGCCCCACACGTCGGGGCCGACGAGGAGCTCCGGACCCCAGTGGCGCCACCTCCCGGCTCGGACCATCCGCTCAGCCTCCCCGAGCCGCCTCGCGGCGGCCAGCATGAGCATGAACGCGGTGTCGGCGGTGGTCTCGTCGAGCACGCCTGGGGTGTTGGTGACGATCACGCCGCGCTTCTCCGCCGCGGCGACGTCGATGTTGTCGTAGCCGACGGCCATGTTCGCGACGACCTCGAGCGAGGGTCCCGCGGCGTCGAGCACCTCCGCATCGACCCGCTCGGTCAGCGTGGTGAGAATCCCCGAGGCGCCGCGGACGGCGCGGAGGAGCGCCGTCCGCGGCGGGGGTTCTTCCTCCGAGAGAACCTCCACGTCGAGGCCGGAGAGGAGGTCCAGCCCGACCTCGGGGATCCTGCGGGCTACCAGGACCTTCCGCGGCAGCTCAGCCATCCTCCTTCAGGAGCTGGCGCAGGACGGTCTGCAGGATGCCGCCGTTTCTCACGTACTCGACCTCGACGGGCGAGTCGACCCTGGCCTTCACCCGGAACTCCCTGGTCTCGCCCTCCTCGGTGGTGGCGCGCACGGTGAGCTCCTTGCCTGGCGAGAGATCCTCGAGCCCCAGGATGTCGTAGGTCTCGCGGCCGGTGAGCCCGAGCGAGTCGGCGCTCTCCCCGTCCGTGAACTGCAGCGGGAGGACGCCCATCCCGATCAGGTTGGAGCGGTGGATGCGCTCGAAGCTCTCGGCGATGACGGCCTTTATCCCGAGCAGGAAGGTTCCCTTGGCCGCCCAGTCGCGGCTCGAGCCGGTGCCGTATTCTTTGCCCGCGATGACCAGGAGCGGCACGCCCTCCTCCTGGTAGCGCACGGAGGCCTCGTAGATCGTGGTCTCCTCCCCGTCGGGCAGGTGGACGGTGTAACCGCCCTCCTTGCCGCCGGCGAGCTGGTTCTTCAGGCGGATGTTGCCGAAGGTCCCCCGCACCATCACCTCGTGGTTGCCGCGGCGGGAGCCGTAGGAGTTGAAGTTGCGCGGCTCGACGCCCTTGGAGATCAGGTACTGCCCGGCCGGGCTCTTGGAGGGGATCGCCCCGGCGGGGGAGATGTGGTCGGTGGTGACCGAGTCGCCGACCTTCACCAGAACCCGCGCCCCCTCTATGTCCCTCAGGGGTTCGGGCTCGGGGCTGAGGTCCTTGAAGAACGCGGGCTCCTGGATGTAGGTGGAGTCCGGATCCCACTCGTAGAGCTCGCCCGAGGGCACCTCGACCGCGTTCCACTGCTCGTTGCCGGTGTAGACGTCGGCGTACTGCTCCTTGTAGAGCTCGGGGTCGAGGGCACCGGCGATCTCGCGGGCGATCTCCTCCTGCGAGGGCCAGATGTCCCTGAGGTAGACCGGGTTGCCGTCGCTGTCTTCGCCAAGGGGCTCGTGCTCCAGGTCTATGTCCACCCGCCCGGCGAGCGCGTAGGCGACCACGAGCGGCGGGGAGGCCAGGTAGTTGGCCTTCACGTCCGGGTTGATCCGGCCCTCGAAGTTGCGGTTGCCCGAGAGGACCGCCGCGACGACCAGGTCGTTCTCCTCGATCGCCTCGTGGATGGGGTCGGGGAGCGGCCCGGAGTTGCCGATGCATGTGGTGCACCCGTAGCCGACCACGTCGAAGCGCAGCTTCTCCAGGTAGTCCAGGAGCCCCGAGGTCTCCAGGTACTCGGTGACGACCTTCGAGCCCGGCGCGAGGCTCGTCTTCACGTGCGGCGCGACCGAGAGACCCTTCTCGACCGCCTTCTTCGCCAGGAGCCCCGCCCCGACCATCACCGAGGGGTTCGAGGTGTTGGTGCAGCTCGTTATCGCGGCGATGACCGCCGAACCGTGCCCGATCCTGTCTTCCTTGCCATCGAGCGTGACGGTGACCGTCCCGCCGGGATCGGCCTCCTCACCGCCCGAAGAGGAGCGCACCTCCGGCTCGCCCTCCCCGGTAACGCCTGCCGCGTCGGCCGGGGCGTCGCTCGCCGGGAACGACTCGGCGGACTGCTCCTCGATCGGGGCGTCCTTCGGGGTGCCACTCCCGTTCGCGTGCCCGTTCGTCGCGCCGGTGATCTCGGCCAGCGCCCGCCGGAAGTTCGACTTGACTTCGGAGAGCCGGATCCTGTCCTGCGGCCTCCTGGGTCCGGCCAGGCTCGGCTCGACGGTCGCCATATCCAGCTCGAGCGTCTCCGAGAAGCGCGGCTCCGGCGTCTCGTCGGTGCGGAAGAGCCCCTGCTCCTTGGTGTAGCGCTCGACGAGGTCCACCAGATCCTCGCGCCCGGTGCCCCGCAGGTACTTCAACGTCTCCTCGTCCACCGGGAAGAACGAGCAGGTCGCCCCGTACTCGGGCGCCATGTTCGCTATCGTCGCCCGGTCGGGCAGCGGCAGCTTCGAGAGCCCCTCGCCGTAGAACTCGACGAACTTGCCGACGACCCCGTGCGCCCGCAGCATCTCGGTCACCGTGAGGACCAGGTCGGTCGCCGTCACCCCGTCGCCCAGAGCCCCGGTGAGCTTGAACCCGATCACCTCGGGGGAGAGCATGTAGTAGGGCTGGCCGAGCATCACCGCCTCGGCCTCGATGCCGCCCACGCCCCAGCCGAGCACCCCGAGGCCGTTGATCATCGTGGTGTGGCTGTCGGTGCCGAGCAAGGTATCCGGAAAGGCCACCCCGTCGCGCACCTGCACCACCTTCGAGAGGTACTCCAGGTTGACCTGGTGGATGATACCGGTGGCCGGCGGGACCACGCTGAAGTTGTCGAAGGCCTGCTGGCCCCACTTCAAAAACTCGTAGCGCTCGCGGTTGCGCTCGAACTCGCGCTCGGCGTTGATCCGCAAGGCAAGCGGCGTCCCGAACGCATCCACCTGGACCGAGTGGTCGATCACCAGGTCGACCGGGATGAGCGGGTTGATCTTCTTCGGGTCGCCCCCGACGGCCTTCATCGCGCTGCGCATCGCCGCGAGGTCCACGATCGCCGGAACGCCGGTGAAGTCCTGCATCACAACCCGCGCCGGCAGATAAGCGAGCTCCTCCCCGACCGAATCCGGCCAGGAGGCCAGGGTCTCGACGTCCTCTTCGGAGACGAACTTGCCGCCGCACTCCCGCGCGAGGGATTCCAGGATCACCCTGAGCGAGAACGGTAGCGAGAAGACGTCCCCGGAGACCTTCTCATCCAGCTCCTTCAGACTGTAGTAGGCGACCTCTCCGGAGTCGCTCGCAAGCTTCTTGCGTACGCCAAAAGAGTCTTTTACGCTCATCGCCTCCCGCCTTTCTGCGATGTCAAACTCGACAAGCCCGAAGACCTCGATACCTGCTCGAAAGTATAACAGTAAGCGTGGATGCTTCCCCGCTCCGCCTAGGTCACGTCCCGCCGCCCGAAAAGGAGTGCCGAGAGCAGAAGACAGGCGACGACGTAGGCGGAGAGGATGAGAGCGGCCTGGGTCGGGTCACCGGTGCTCTGCCCCCCGGAGAAGGCCTTCGGCGCGCTGCCGAGCGAGCTCACCAGATCGGAGGAGTTCTTGGAGAGCAGCGCGTCGAGTATCCTTTGGAAGAGCTCGCTGTTGGCCGAGAGGCTCGAGATGAGCGTCTGGAAGACGATCCCGTAGATGAGGCCGAGCCCGATCGAGAGCGCCGTCCCCCGGAACAGGAACGCGAGGAACATCCCGAGCGAGGCCCAGGCGCCGAAGATGAGCCAGGTGACCCCCATGCTCTTCAGGAGCATGGAGGCCTCCGGCCAGGCTACCGCCCGCACGCCGAGCGCCCCGGCGACGACGTAGCTCGAGACGAGCCCGGCGGCGAACGAGACGACAACGAAGGCCAGGGTGACCACGGCGACGGCGAGGACGCGCCCGGCGAGCAGGCCCGCCCTCCCGACTCCCTGGGTGAGCGAGGTCTTCACGGTGTCCCAGCCGTACTCGCTCCCGACCGAGAGTGCCCCGAGGATCAGGACGAACGGCGCGGCGAGCGCTGCGAGGAACGAGGGGATGTTGAGCGTGGCCTCCTTCGGTAGCATGTAATCCCTGAAGTCTCTCAGACCGCGCCCCGAGAGGTTCCCGACGAAAGATTTGCCGCCGTTCACGGTCGTCTCGTAGGCATTGTAGAGCTGGTAGTAGTCCAGGAAGGCGACGGCGACGACGAGGATGAGCGCGAGTATCCAGGTGGATGGCCGCCGGAGGAACTTGTAGACTTCGAAGCGGAGGCACGCGATCACGTCCCACCCTCCCCTTCCCGCTCGCCTGCGAGCTCGAAGAACGCCTCCTCCAGCGACCGCCGGGCCACCCGCAGCTCCAGCAGCTCCATCCCGGACTCGACCAGGGCGCGGGCCACCGCCGGCGCGGCCTCGGGGGCAGCGGCGAGGCGCAGCTCGCCGTCCAAAACCTCGACTCCCCCCACGCCTTCCACGGAGCGGAGGATCTCACCGGCCCTCCCGAGGGGCTCGGCCCGCACGACGAGACCGCCCACCCCGCGCAGGTCTTCGACGGAGCCTTCGGCGACCAGACGCCCCCGGCTTATGATCCCGACCCGGTCGCACACCTGCTCGACCTCGGACATCAGGTGGCTGCTGAGAAGCACCGTTCTGCCCTCCTCCCTGAGCGAGCGGATCAGGGTACGCATCTCGGTTATCCCCTGCGGGTCGAGCCCGTTCGTGGGCTCGTCGAGGACGAGCAGCTCCGGGTCCTTCAAGAGCGCCGCCGCCACGCCGAGACGCTGCTTCATCCCTAAAGAGTACTTCCTGAACTTCGTCCTCGCGCTCTTCCCGAGCCCGACCTGCTCGAGCACCTCGCGCAACCTCCCCCGTCCCGCCCGGATCCCGGCGTAGCTCGCCACCCCGCGCAGGTTGTCCATCCCGGAGAGAAAGGGGTAGAAGGCCGGCGTCTCGACCAGAGAGCCGATCCGGGAGAGCACGGCCGGATCCCCGGGCCTCTGTCCGAGCACCCGGGCCTCCCCGGCGGTGGGCCGGATCAGGCCGAGGAGCATCCGCAGGGTGGTCGTCTTTCCCGCCCCGTTGCGCCCGAGGAACCCGTAGATCTCACCCCGCCGCACGTGGAGGTCCACGCCGTCCACGGCGAGCACCCTCCCGTAGCGCTTGGTCAGCCCCCGGGTCTCGACGACGAGGTCGCCGTCATCCTCTGATGAACCTCTCAAAGATCTCCTTTCACAGGACACGCCCACAGAGTTATACCGCCCGGGGTCATGGGGCGCAAAACACCTGGCACACCGCGTATACTGCCGCCATGACGAAGCGCGGCTACACGCGGGAGACGATCCGGGGGGCGCCGAGCGAGTGGGACGTCTCGCGCCCGCTCTCCAGCTACCTCAGGCTCTTCGGCCGGCTCGTCTCACACCCCCTGCAGTTCTTCGAGGTCCTGCCGAAGCTCGGTGACGTGCGCGCCCCGGCGCTCTTCCTGGCGTTCTCAGGGCTTCCGGCGGCCGTGGCGTGGTTTTTCGCGGGGGGAATCCGGGAGGCCGCGGTGGCGCTCCTCCTACCGCTCCCGCTCTCCCTCGCGCTCGGCGCGCTCTACCACCTGGGAACGCTCGGGGGGCGCTTCGGTTACCTGATGACCTGGCGGACGCTCGCGTACCCGCTCGGGTACCTGGCCGTGCTCTCCGCCGTACCGGGTCTCAGATGGGTCCTCGGGGTGCTCTTCGGGGCCGGGCTCATCCCGGCCGGGCTGCGCATCGTGCAGGAGGTTCCTCTGAGGCGCATCCTCTACGCTGCCCTGCCCACCACCGCCATCCTGCTCCTCGCCGCGGCCCGGGTGCTCCTCTAGGAGGAGGTCCCGCGCAGGTCGCCGACGTACTCGAGCGCCACGTGCTCGGTCTCGACGAAGCCCATCGTCCGGTAGAAGTTGCGGGCGCTCCTGTTGTCCTTCGTGGCGACCAGCTCGATGAGCGAGGCCCCGCTCGCGAGAGCGAGCTCTTTCACCGCCTCGATCAGGAGCCTCCCGAACCCCCTGCGCCGGTACTCCTGCGAGACGACGAGCATCGGCACCTCGACCACCCGGTCGCCGTGGGCGAGATCCGGCTTCACCCAGGCGCTCGCTGCCCCGACGACGCCACACCCGAGCTCGGCCACGAAGACCCGGGCCCGCGGCTCCTCCAGAAGCTCGAGCAACCTCTCTCTCACCGCCCCCTGCGGCGGCTCCACGTCTCCTACGGCCCTCGCCAGCTCGCAGGCCAGCTCGTAGAGGACACCGGCATCTTCGGCCCGGGCGTCGCGCACCCGACCCTCCGTGGTCTTCGTCTCAGAGATCGAATCCATCTCGCAAGAACGCTCCAGACGTTAATATTCTCCCCGACACGGCAGTATAGATGGTACCGCGAGGAGGGACATGGGACGCAGGGCCACCGTGATCGTGCTGGACGGGGTCGGGGCCGGAGACGCTCCCGACGCGGCCAGGTTCGGCGATGAGGGCGCGAACACGCTGGCCCACACCGCCCGGGCCGTGGGCGACCTCAGGCTGCCGAACCTGGCCTCCCTCGGGCTCGGCAACGTCCTGGAGCTGGAAGGAGTGCCTCCAACCGAAGAGCCCCGGGCCTCCTGGGGCCTCATGACCGAGCGCTCGGCGGCGAAGGCCACGCTCGCCGGCCACTGGGAGATGATGGGGCTCGTGCTGGAAGAGCCGCTCCCCACATACCCCGAGGGGTTCCCGCAGGAGATCATCTCCCGCTTCGAACGGGAGACCGGGAGGAGGGTGATCGGCAACCGCCCCGCCTCCGGCACGCAGATAATAGAGGAGCTCGGGCCCGAGCAGGAGAGGACGGGCGCCTGGATCGTCTACACCTCCGCCGACTCGGTCTTCCAGGTCGCGGCCCACACCGGTGTGATCCCGCTTCAGGAGCTCTACGCGGCCTGCGAGAAAGCCCACCGTATGCTCATCGGCGAGGGTAGGATAATGGTCGAGCGGGTCATCGCCCGCCCCTATCACGGGGAGCCCGGCTCCTACGAACGGGAGAACGAGAACCGCCACGACTACGGCATCGAGCCCTTCGGGGAGACCTATCTGGACAGGGTGGAGGCCTCCGGGCGGGAGGTCGTCGCCGTTGGCAAGGTCTACGACATCTTCGACGGCCGGGGGATAACCCGCCACCTCCCCGGTAAACCGGACGACATGGCGAAGGTGGACGCGGTGCTCGAGGCGCTCGGCGACCTCGAGGAGGGCTTCGTCTTCGCGAACCTGGTCGACTTCGACGCGAAGTACGGCCACCGGCGCGACCCGGAGGGGATGGCGGAGAACCTGGAGCGCTTCGACCGGCGCCTCCCGGAGATCCTGGCAACCCTCGGCGAAGAGGACCTCCTCATCATCACCGCCGACCACGGCAACGACCCGACCTTCCGCGGCACCGACCACACCCGCGAGCGGGTTCCGCTGCTCCTGGCGGCCGCCAGCGGGAAGGCACGCCCGCTCGGCGTGCGCCGGGGTTTCTCGGACGTCGGGGCGACCGTCGCCGCCTGGCTCGGCGCGGACGGAAAGGGGCTGCCGGGGGAGAGCCTGCTCGGCTGAAGAGGCCTACGGCAGCTCCGAGATCACCTTCTTCGCCCGCGGGATGGAGGGGGGGCTCATCGAGAGCTCGCTCACCCCGAGCCCCACCAGCGTGGGGATGAGATCGGGATCGGATGCCGCCTCCCCGCACACCCCGACCCAGATCCCCCCTTCCTCCGCCGCCCGGCAGGTCGTCTCGATCAGCTTCAAGACCGCCGGGTGATCGGCCCGGTAGAGCTTCTTGAGCTTCTCGTTTCCCCTGTCCACGGCCAGGGTGTACTGCACGAGATCGTTGGTGCCTACGGAGAAGAAGGAGACCTCCTCTGCAAGCTCTTCCGCGCACAACGCCGCAGCGGGGGTCTCTATCATCACCCCGACTTCGAGCTCCCCTTTCGGCTTCCCTTCCGCTTCGAGCTCTCCCTCGCACTCTTTTATGAGCCGCCGGGCCCTCTTCACCTCCTCCACCCCCGTGACCATGGGGAACATGACCTTGAGGTTGCCTTCTGTGGCGGCCCTGAGCAGCGCTCTGATCTGAACCTTGAAGAGCTCCGGCTCGTCGAGGGACATCCTTATCCCCCGCCAGCCCAGAAAGGGGTTATCCTCTTCGGGTTGCTCTATGCCGGGCAGGTCTTTGTCTCCTCCCACGTCGAGGGTGCGCACGATGACGGGTCTACCCGAGAAGGCTCGGGCCACCGCGGCGTAGGCTTCGTACTGCTCCTCTTCCTCCGGCAGGCTCTCCCTCTGCATG
The DNA here is from genome assembly GCF_059772285.1 of Rubrobacter sp. M3-4. Lineage (NCBI taxonomy): Bacteria > Bacillati > Actinomycetota > Rubrobacteria > Rubrobacterales > Rubrobacteraceae > Rubrobacter > Rubrobacter sp. M3-4. The sequence goes on along the minus strand of NZ_JCBAJP010000011.1, from coordinate 36,374 downwards.
AAGAGGAACTCCGTCCGGAAGAGCCCCACCCCTTCGGCCCCCCACTGCAGGGCTCCTTCAGCTTCTTCGGGCGAGCCGAGGTTGGCAGAGACCTCTATGCGCCTGCCGCTTCTGGTCCTGGCCAGGACGTGTCGGAAAGCCTCGAGTGATTCCCTCTCGGCGCTCACCGCGCGCTCCTTCTCTTCGAAGAGGGCGAGCTCCTCGGGGTCCGGGTCTGCCACCACGTAGCCCTCACCACCGTCCACCGCCACGACGGAGGCCGAAGAGAGCCCTTCGATGGCCTCGCTTCCGAGCCCCACGACGGCCGGGATGCCCATCGAGCGGGCCATGATCGCGACGTGGGAGGTCTTCGACCCCTCGGCCGTCACGATGGCGAGAACCTTCTCCTTCGGGAGCGTCGCCGTCTCCGAAGGGGCGAGGTTCTGCGCCACGACGACGGAGGGCCCCTCCATCCGCGAGAAGAGCGAAGAAGAGGAGACGCCCATGATCTCGGAGGCTATCTGGCGGGAGACGTCCCTCACGTCATCGGCCCGGGCTCTCAGGTACTCGTCCTCCATTCCCTCGAAGAGCGTGGCGAACTCCTCTGCACTCTCGAGCAGGGCGACCTCGGGGCTTTTCAGCTCCTCCTTCACCTTCCTCTCCACCTCCGAGGAGAGCTCGGGGTCTTTTGCAAGCTCCACGTGCGCCTCGAGGATCCCGGCCTCCTCGGAGGCTCCACGCCTCTCGAGCTCTTCCCTGGTTTGGGAGATCCTCCGCGCGACCCTCTCCACCGCTGCGTGAAAGCGCTCTACCTCCCGCCCGACGTCCTCCTCTCGGATCGAAGTACGCTCGGGTTCGAGAGTCTGGGGACGGTAATGGAAGGGTGGCCCCACCGCAACACCCTCAGAGGCCGCAACTCCCTCTAACCTCGCATTCTTCACCCCGGCCACAATCTCCTTCCCGTCAGAGCAGCAGTTCCCAGTCGAGCAACACATCCGCTAGAGCTGCAAGGAAGCGACTACCATCAGCCCCATCAGCAGCTCGATGATCGACCGAAAGAGTAACGGAAATTACCCGTCTAGGTAGCCACTCACCCTCGTGCCACTCTGGAACCGTCTTCACACGTCCTACGGCCAGGATAGCAGCTTCAGGTGGATTTATGACCGCATCGAATGAGTCTATTCCCATCATACCAAGGTTGGAAACAGTAAAGGTAGCCCCTGAGAGCTCCTGTGGGGAGAGCCTCCCCTCCCGGGCGTGGGATATGACCTCTCTGGCACACGCCACGAACTCTGCAAGGCGCATATCGTTCGCGCCCCGCACTACGGGAACGACGAGCCCGTCATCAGTGGCCACGGCTATTCCGAGATTCACCTGGCGGTTGATCAGGAGCATTCCATCCTCGTAGCGGCTGTTTATCCTGGGATGATCTGGCAGAGTACGGCAGACGGCAAAAGAAAGCAGGTCGTTGAACGAGGGGGCTGGAACTAGCTTCTCTTTGAGCTTCTCGTGTAACTCGAGAAGCCTCCCAACCTCGAGTTCGCGGGTGAGATAAAAATGAGGAACCTCGGCGAAACTGCGAGCGGTACGTTCGGCCCCGATTCTGCGGATGCGGGAGAGCGGCTCCCGGATCACCCCCCCCTCCTCATCCTCGCATGTGCTCTCTAGCATCCCGATGGGGAGCTCACGGGACATCTCCGAGGTATCCACGGCGAGCACATCCGAGAGGTAGACCCTGCCATAGGGTCCTGAGCCGCGAACATCCTCAAGCGCGATGCCGCGCTCGGCTGCAGCCCGACGAGCTGCAGGAGAGGCTCGAAGCTCCCGACCGTTCTTTTGTCCTCGCTGGGATCGAGCAGAACGGACCTTTTCGTTCCTTTTTATTTCTCCGTCGGAGGTGGTGGCGAGCCTCTCGGCAAGCCCGGCTTCTTTCTCTCCTGGAGCAAGAATGTAGGCTAAGCGTGCCCCCACAGGCATAGTATCCCCTGGCTCACCTCGTATGCCATGTACCTCGCCGTCTGCCGGTGACTCGACCTCGAAGGTGCTCTTATCGGTGTCTATCTCGAGCAGAGGATCACCTTTCTTCACCGTCGCGCCCTCTTTTACGAGCCAACGCGAGATGGCAACCTCCTCCATATCCATCAGCAGCGCCGGGACTTTCAGTTCGACAGCCATCAGCCGTACACCCCCACCCTGGCGTCCAGCAAGCTATGTACAGCCCGGGTTATTTTCTCCGGACTCGGACGCACGAAAGCCTCAAGGGTTTTGTTGTACGGGATCGGTGTGTCTTCTCCGGCTACCCGTGCCGGAGCACGGTCGAGCGCGTAGAACGTCTCGCTTTCGGTGAGGCGTGAGATCACCTCCGCACCCCACCCACAGGTCTTCACGTCTTCCTCGACAACCACAAGCCTGCCGGTCTTCTCCACTGAACGTCGCACGGTGGCATGGTCCATCGGTGAGAGTGTCCTGAGGTCTATAACCTCAGCCTCTATGCCTTCACCGGAGAGCTCCTGCGCGGCTTCGAGCGCGAAGTGGTGGACAAGCCCACAGGAGACGATAGTTACATCATCGCCCTCCCGGCTCACTGCGGCCTCGCCGAGCGGTAGTCGGTAGAGTTCTTCGGGAACCTCGCCCTTACGATTGTAAAGGAGCTTGTGCTCGTAGAAGATGACGGGATTGGGATCGTCGAGTGCGGCGAGCAGGAGCCCTTTAGCATCGTATGGGGTGGAGGGCATCACCACCTTGAGGCCAGGGACGTGGACAAACCAAGCTTCGAGGGACTGGGAGTGCTGGGCAGCGGCACCCGTACCCGCCCCTCCCGGGGTACGCACGACCAGCGGCACCCTTGCTTCGCCACCGAACATGTAGCGCAGCTTGGCTGCCTGGTTTACCAACTGGTCCATACAGTGGGTAATGAAATCCGAGAACTGTATCTCGAAGATCGGGCGCATACCGAGCAGGGCCGCACCTACGCACATCCCGGCCGTTGCAGCTTCGGACAGCGGTGCATCCACGACTCGATCGGGACCAAATTCTTCGATCATCCCGCGTGAGACGCCGAAAGCTCCGCCGTAGACACCGACGTCTTCCCCGATCAGAAAGACGTTGTCATCTCCCCGCATCACCTGGACCATTGCTTCCCGGACGGCCTCCCGATAGGAGATTTCGCGTCCACTAGGCATAAACGTCCTCCAGGGCGCTCTCAGGCTCGGGCTCTGGGAGAGACGCCGCCCGCTCGAAAGCTTGCTCTATCCTGCTTCTGGCAGAGCGCTCCATCTGCTCCACCCCTCCCTCCTCTAGCACACCCTCTTTCTCAAGCAACGAGGCGAAGCGAGATATAGGATCACGCTCACGCCAGCGCTGTATTTCCTCTCTGGTGCGGTAAAGGTTTGCATCGCTCTTGGAGTGTCCGAGGTATCGGTAGGTAACAGCTTCGATAAGCGAGGGACCGCCACCTCCGCGGGCGAGCGAAACGGCCTCTCGAGCGGCTTCCTGCACGGCGAGGAGATCCATTCCATCGACCGTGACCCCAGGCATGGCGTAACTTGAGGCCCGCTCGGAGATACGTTCTCCTGCCAATGCCCGCTCGACGCTTATGGACATCGCGTACTGGTTGTTCTCACATACGAAGACCACCGGGAGATCCCAGATCGAGGCCAAGTTCAGGGCTTCGCTGAAGATGCCTTCCTGCACGGCCCCATCGCCGAAGAAGCAAACTACAACTCTATCCTCGCCTCGTCTCCTGAAGGCCCACCCTGCGCCGCAGGCTATCCCCATGCTCCCACCGACGATTCCATTGGCGCCGAGCATCCCCGCGCTTACATCCGCTATGTGCATGCTGCCACCTTTACCATGGCAGTACCCCTCTGCCTTGCCCAGAAGCTCCGCGGCCATTCGATCTATGTCGAGCCCGAAAGCTATAGCGTGCCCATGTCCGCGGTGTGTAGAGGTGATTACATCGCCCTTTCGCAGAGTGGAGATCACACCGACGGCAACCGCCTCTTCGCCAACGTAGAAGTGGGCCGTGCCGTGGACCTTGCCCTCGGCATAGAGGTCATTGACCTTCTCGTCGAAGGCACGAATCAGAAGCATCTCTTCGAGAAGTCTGATCCGACCGTCCTGTGCGCTCAAGCAAGCTCTCCTTTCTCCTCTCGATGGTGGAGTGTGATGTTCAAAAGGGTCTCAGCCAACTCACGGTCGGTGACCAGCACGTCGAGGTAGCCTCCTGTGAGGGCTGCAGCTACCCCCGCAGCCTTCTCGGCCCCGGTCGCTATCCCGATGACCTTCGGGATGTCTTTCAACTGCTCTAGAGTGATACCGACGACCCTGTCTGAGATCTCCGGGCAGCATGGCTCCCCGGCCCCGTCTATAAAATGGCAACAAATGTCCCCTACGACCCCACGCTTTCCCAAAGCGAGAAAGTCTTCAAGGCTCAAATACCCGGCCTGTACTATCGTCGAGGTTGGGTGAACCGCCCCAATGCCAACGACGGCCACATCACACCGGGTGCCTTCGATGAGTGCTTCCTGTATCCCTGGTGTCTCAGCAAGCTCGGCGCGGGATTGTGGAGAAGGAGCCATCGCTGGGGTCGTCAGGAATACACACTCTGTCCCGAGCTTGCTGGCGACCACGGAGCAGATCTGGTTGGCATGTAGAGAATTCTGGGCCCTCCCCATGCCCCCGACCAGCGGAACCACTCTTCCACACGTGAACGCTTGGGCAGGCAAGGCTTCGGCTAAGCCCCGCAAGGCGCGTCCCCAAGAGAGACCAAGCGTGGTGGTCTCGTCGCAGATACCTGAGAGGAGCTCTCCTGCTGCTCCCCCCGCCGCAAGTTCGGTAGCGCGAGGATCATCCGCGGTCTCGACCACGAGTGCCTCCGGCAGACCATAACGATTTTCGAGAGCTATCTCGAGTTCCGTGAAGTCCCCCGCTGGCTGGGCGAGTTGTATCCTGACCAAGCCCCGTGCCCGGCCTTCGGCAAGTAGTTTGGAGACCTTGGGTCGGGAGAAGCCCATCCTGTTGGCGACCTCGGTCTGCGTAAGGTTGTGCTCATAATAAAGCTTGAGTACCTTCAAGATCAGCCTGTCTTGCGAAGAGAGGTTGTTCCCCTTGAGCGAGTAAACAATCATGCTCTATCGCTCTCCTTGTGAAATCCGAATGCTTCATCCAGTAGCCTGTATGCTTCGCAGCTGTCCTTAGAGTCGAGCAATCTGAGGGCGAAATCGGGATCTTGGAAGACCGTAGCAAGAGTACTCAGCCATCGTAGGTGGTCTCCAGACTCCGTCGCCGAGATGAGAAATATGATCCTGACATCGAGCTCCGACTCGGGTGAACCCATCTCCGCGAAAGAGACGGGGGACTTCGTGATCCCCACCGCTACAGCAGGCTCCAAGCAGTGTTCTGGATCCGCGTGTGGAATCGCTATCGCCGCCCCTGGAGTAGGGAGTCCGGTCGGGAACTCTTCTTCCCGCACCAAAACCGCCCCCAGGTATGAATCACGCACCTTATTCGAATCCTCCAACAAACGTGAAAGTTCACTCAGGGCTTTCTTCCTATCAGCAGCTTCGAGCCCAAGCTTAATGAGATGTGGAGCAAAAGGAGACCCGCTTCCTGTGGTTTCCACCTCTGATGTCATAGTTGCCCAAGTCCCCTCATTCTTTCACGCCTCAGTAGTAATGTCCGGTTCTCCCGTACGCTCAAGCTCTACAGGTTCCTCTGGCGCTCCACTCGCAGGCGAAGGCTCCTGCTGGGAGCGGCGTGACACCCACCACGCGAAAAGCAGCGCCACCACGGCGAGCAGAGGCAACCCTACGGTCGGAACGTGCCCCAGCGCGTAGAAGACGGCCGTCAGCGGGTTTGCTCCATCAACCAGGGACGAGAGGTGAGTTGCCCCGCCCGGGGCCTTAAAATTCACGTTCTCCGCAGCTTGAGTGAAGGTAGGAGAGATCCAGGTCGCTATATACAGGCCCCCGGCTATCGCGATCGTCCCTGCTATTACCGAGCGCAGAATGTTTCCCCCAAGTATAGGAACCATCATTACCACGATGAACGGCATGGTTGCCAGGTCCCCAAAAGGAAGGACGTGATTGCCAGGCAATATCACTGCCAAGAGCAGGGTTATCGGCACCATGAGCACGGCGGTGGCGATGACCGCCGGAGCTCCGACGGCTACCGCTGAGTCCAGACCTATATAGAGATTTCGGCCCGGAAAGCGCCTCTGCACGAACTCTCGTGCCGCCTCAGAGATGGGAATCAGCCCCTCCATCAAGATTGAGACCATCCGTGGCAACAGTAACATCACCGCTGCCAGGTTGATCCCCAACTGTACCGTCTTGATGAACGACAGACCACCCAAGATGCCGAGCAGAAGGCCGAGCACGAGTCCCAAGATAATCGATTCACCAAAGACCCCGAACCTCCGCTGGATGGTCTCCGGATCTGCTTTCAGATCGCGAACTTTGGGGATACGGTCGAAGACATAGTTTAGCGGGATGGCGAGTAAGATATACGGTGCTGAGGTCCCGTGCGGCAGCGAAATGTTGGGGTAGTTATAGTACTTTTGGATCCAAGGCGCGCTCCAATCCGCAAGAGCGAGTAGGATCACCATGTGTATTGCTGCAGCAGCGAAGCCCCAGAGTATGCTACCGCTTAAGATTGCCACCAGAGCGCCGGTGAAGGCTATGTGCCAGTAGTTCCAGAGATCTATATCCAACGTTCTGGTAAGACCTACCGTCAGGAGAAGTATATTGACCGCAAGCCCAAGAGGGATGACGAGGGCACCAACCTGAGATCCGAAAGCTATCGCCGAGGTTGCTGGCCAGCCCACGTCTATCGTGTTCAATCCCACGTTGAAGTTCTTCGCCATACCTTTGGCCGCCGGTCCGATCTGTGAGGTCAGTAGGTTTATGACTAAGCCGATGCCTACGAAACCTATGCCGATCAGAAGGCCGGACCGGAATGCTCGTCCTGGCCTCTGGCCCAGGATGAGGGCGAAGACGAAGATCAGAACAGGAAGGACAACCGATGGCCCGAGGCTGGTTATGAACTGAGTTATGTGGGACACGCGCAAGCCTCCTTGTAATTAGCTTCGCAACTTACTCTCTATCTCTTTTAAGGTTTCCTCTACCCCCACCCCCGTGATAAAAGGCAGTCCGCTAATGGTAGGGGTTTGCACATTCGATGGCACCTGGGTGGTGGAAACGACAAGGTCGTACCCTTCTACGCCACTCAAGGTTTCCATTACCTTTTTTTGATCTATTGTCACCTCTATGTTGTGAGCGATGCAGTACTCTTTGATTTTCTGTGCCACGACCGTGGAAGTCGCTATGCCGGTTCCGCATATGACCAGAATGCGCTTCACTACTATCTACCTCTCTATCGTCTCCTGATTAGCTGCATTACTGTTCTGAGTGAATATTGGTCGCCTCCTGCAATCTCCTCAGGCTAACCACGAAGGAATCATCAGCGAGCTCCACTGCGGTGCGTGGTATAGCTTGCCCTCGTGGTATGGATCGGATGGTACGAGCACCCGCGGCGAGACCTATAGGCAGCATACTCGTTGCCTCACCTGCTGCATAAAGCCTGCCGTAGTAGTCTTCGCCGCCTATACTGCACAATTTTTCTCCTGCTGGTATGTCCCTTTTCGCAATCGCCACCACCTCGGCTGAAGGCTCGGGCAGCGAGACTATCGTGGGCTCGCCATAGATAGCTGCACGTGCCACGGAGAGCGGGGTTTCCAGGCTCGTGAGGTGATAGGGGCGATAGAGTACGTGGTTAGGCCCCTCACCACGGCCCACGTAGTGCATTGTTTCTCGTACGGCTCCTTCCTGAGAGCGAACCACGACGAAGACTCCAGGGGCAACTCCCCGAACGTAGTCGACCACGCCATAGTGAGAGAGCAACCCTCCCTCTTCCTTGAGGCTGAAGATATCCGAGAGACGGTTGGGATCAGTTTCCTCAGGACCGTGCATCCCCGGAACATCTGGGACGAAACCGGTTGCGTTGGCTAGCGCAGCCATCTCGACCATGGTTTTAGTTCCATCCACGAAGGAGGCGAGCATGTGTGGGTTCATACGCTTGGAGTGTGCCTCCTCTGCTACCGAATCGGGCGTCGCCGACACATCGAGTGGATTGTTCTTACCCTTCCCCGCGACGACCACTTCGAAGCCCAGGGTAGAGGCAAACTCGAAAAGCTCCATTATCGCACCGGGCTCGTCCCCGGCAGAGCCAGTGTAGACGACGCCTGCGCTCTTAGCCATTCGAGCGAGTATGGTGCCAACGGTAACGTCGGCCTCGGCGTTGAGCATGACAGTATGCTTTGAACTCTGTATGGCTTCATAGGCAACTCGCGCGCCTACTTCGGGTACACCGGTCGCTTCAACTACGACGTCTATCCCTTCAGAACGTGCAACCATAACCGCGTCATCGGTCACGGCCGGACGTCCAGGCAGACCACCGACACCTTCCGTCGGCGCAAGCCCGGCTTCCCGAAGTGCGGAGATAGCGCGCTCGGGAAACATGTCTGCGCAGGCGACCACCTCCATACCCGGGATACAGGTCACCTGCGCAATGAAACCACGCCCCATCTGTCCCGCTCCGATAAGGCCGACCCTGATGGGCTTGCCCTCCCGCTGCAGCTCTTCCAGTCTCCGGCGCAGACTCATCTTGTCTCCGCATCTATCTCGAGCCTCACACCAGGCCTGAAGGCTTCTGCAATTCGTTTGCCATCCAGTTTTTCCAAACAGATGTCCCCGGGCAACTCTGGCGTCTTTTCTCCGTTGAACTTGAGGACGGCGTGACCAAGAGAACGCATGTTCTGCCAGGCTTTCTCACCAATGGCCGTTATATGAACCTTCGCCGCATCAACACGGAGCACATCTCCTGGCAAAGGAGGGGCTTCCCGACAGACCCGTGGCTCATGCAGCACACTCATTTCGGCCAGCTCCGGTGGAGCCCCGGTCTGAAAGAGGATGGCCATACCCGCGTCAAGAAACTCTGTCGCCTCAGGGCCGAGCTCCTTTATCTCCGTTGAATAAACCTTATCCAAAACTTCCTATCCCCCTTGCTTTCGAGCGCAGGCGCTCTATCAGTAGAGTCCATGGCTAAACGCCCAGGCTATGATGACCGCTATGGGGCCGGTGATCTGGCGCGAGAAGAGTACTGCTGGGACCCCGACCTCTATGGTTTTGGGCTTGGCCTCTCCGAGAGAGAGTCCCACCGGGATGAAGTCACACCCCACCTGAGTGTCGTAGGCGAAGAGCGCCGGGAGCGCAAAGGCCGGGGCAATGTTGCCTGCGGCTATCTGCTGCCCGACGAGAACACCGGTAACCTGAGCCACGACCGCCCCCGGACCAAGGACCGGGGAGAGGAAAGGCAATCCCACGATCAACGAGAGAACGATCAAACCCGGTAGACTGCCTGCAAGAGGGGTCAGAACATGAGCGATTATATTGCCCAAACCGGTCGCGTTGATGATCCCGATGAGCATCGTTACGAAGGCGATGAACGGCAGGATGTTCCTTATGACCTGGTCTATCGCCTGTCGACCGCTCTGGTAGAGTACCCCTATGATGCCGCCCATAATGCGGCCCAGCCGAGAGATGAACCCGGTGATGCCACCCCCGTGCTCCGGGATAGCCTCCTGGGCTCTACCCCCAAGCTCGAAAGGATTGGCAGGAGCACCTCGGGGCTCAGCCTCCCCAACGTCGGTGATCGGTGTGCTCTCTTCATTAACCAGGCTGATGTTCTCTGGCCGAACCCCGCTTACGTAGATATCCTCTTTTATGAACTGGGCCAGAGGCCCAGTCTGCCCCGATGGGGTAAGGTTGATCGTCGGAATGCGCTTTTTCGGGTAGACCCCGGCGCGCGCGGTCCCTCCACAATCTATAACTACAGCAGCGATCTCGTCATCCGGGGGTGGATTGCGGAATCCATCCACCACAGTTGCTCCGGTGAGCTCGGCGAGCCTGCGGGCTACAGGTGGGATCTCTCCCCCAGTAACCGCTGAGATCTTATCCCTCTCCTCGGTGGGCTTGATTACGAGCGGGCCTCCCCATCCCTGAGCTCCGCGCTCGACTCGTACGGCTCTGAAGGTACGCCTCTTCTCCTGCTCCTGCATCTTTTAACGTCCCCTAAAGTTCTATGTTCTGACGGCGGGCCAAGAAAAACGTTATCTGTTGAGTTACAACCCCGCGAATAAAGATGACGATCAACCCGACGATGAAGTACCTGACCGCTAGAGGGCCGAGAGGAAGCCCTTGTTTCTGAATGCCGTGTGCCACCCCAAGATACACGAAGAGTTCCGCGGGATTGGCATGCGGGAAGAGCCCGAGTATCGGGTGTACGAAGGAAACCGCAGAATCATAGAAGGCTGGCTTGTACTTCTCTTCCAGAAAAGTCCCGAAGGTGTACGCCATCGGGTTGGTCAAAAAGAACACCGCGAGAAGCGGCAGCAACGAGTACCTGGTAATTATGTTCCCGGCCGCGAACCTAGCAGCCCGGTGTATGCGCTGCTCACCGACAAGGTTTATAACGGCGTAAAGTGCCGTCAACAGCACGATTAGGAGTGGCAGTATACCGGTTACATAGCTGACGAAGACCTTCCCACCCGCTTGGAAAAGTCCAATGAACCACTGCCCTATCGCACCCAGAGTTCCGAAGATGCCTCCTGCCTGCACTTGCTGCTGGGCTTTCGAAGCGCTCTGAATCAGAGCTAGTACCTGGTCATGACTCAGCCAGCCAGATATTTCGTGCATGATCTCTACCCCCCTACTATGTCTCGTATGTGTTTATTTTTTTGCTTGACCGGAGACAAGTTGACGGCCACGTTCTTCGCTTATCCGCTCGATCTGCTCAATCGCTCTCTGAGCGGCTAGTGCAGTGGAACGATCCATCAGCGGCTCACCCCCATTCTTGATTTTCTCCAGGTCCAATCCCTCAAGCGCTGAGCATCTCTTGAAACGGGCAAATACTGTCATACCCTTCATTCGCAAAGCTTCCCGGATTATTACCCCCTTGCTGTCAACCACCAGGATAAGAATGACCCCTTTACCAAAACGTGTCCGCGAGTTGCCTACCCCCACATACCCCTCGCTGTATCTCTCTGTGATCCTGCCCAGAACTCGCCGGTAGTGGCGCATCTGGAAGTAGGTGCCGACTATCTGAGCCAGCCATAACACCCCCAACACCATAAGCAATGCCGACCATATCGTCATTCGACTTACCCCTTCCCGAGTTCGTCTCGCAACATAATATCTTTGACTAATGTTCCAGTCAAGAGCAAATGTAAAATTTTGACTTCTATTCGGCACGCACACTTCCAGATGCTAAAGTTCTTAAGCTGTGAGGTTTACTGGCAGTTTGTTGAACCCGAACTCGTACAGGAAAGCTTGTGGTTCATCGGCAAGCACAACGGTCTTGACAGGTGTAGCAGTTAGAGCCTCGTAGGCTAAAGTCTTACGAGGTCGACTGTTGAGCCTGTGCGTGATCGGGCTGAGATCAACCTGATGTTTGGCGGTACGCGCGTCTGCAAGCTGGTTTATCTACCCAGCCTTCTACCCGTTGCTATAGCGTCCAGCGTCCGACGAGCCCGATCACGAAGATGCCACCGTGGGGCGCCCGCAGGGTACAACCGAACGCGAGCGAGAGCGTCCCGGCCATCGCTGAGCCTACCATGTTCGAGGGGATCACGCGCAGCGGGCCCGCCGTGAAGGGGATCTCCTCCTCGGTGATAAAAGAGGCTCTCGTGTGGTTCAGTCGGCCCGTCCGTTGTCCGCGGTACCGGTCCACACATGCCGGAGGCTACCATCGCGCCGAGCAGGATGGCGTCGGCGGCTACGATGCCCGCCCCCACAAAATCTCTGGGTACACGACATCCTCAAGGATGCCGTGTACGGGTTAAGATGGGTCTTCGTGGCAACGATGACGCGGGGAGGAAAGGTGCCAGGGAGCGGTGGGATACTCGAAGCGATCGAGGTCAAGAAGCGTGGAGGAGAACTCCCGCGGGATGTGATAGAGGAGGTCGTCCTCGGGTATACCTCGGGTGAGATCCCGGACTACCAGATGTCCGCCCTACTCATGGCGATCCTGCTCCGGGGCATGAGCTACGGGGAGACGCTCGCGATGACCCGGGCGATGGCGTACTCCGGGAAGCACTATTCGTTTCCGGGATGCGCGGACAAGCACTCCACGGGCGGGGTCGGGGACAAGGTCTCGCTCACCGCTCTCCCCGTCGCCGCCGCCTGCGGGCTCCCGGTCGCCAAGCTCTCCGGCCGGGGGCTGGGGACGACGGGTGGGACGGTGGACAAGCTCGAGTCCATCCCCGGCTTTTCGTGCGCGCTCACGGAGGATCGCTTCCGGAGGCAGGTCGAGGAGGTGGGGATCGCGATCGGAGAGGCCGGGGAGGTCGCTCCGGCGGACCGGGCGATCTACGCCTTGAGGGACGCGACCGCGACGGTGGACTCGCTGCCGCTCATCGCATCCTCGATCGTCTCCAAGAAGGTGGCCACCGGCGCGGAGTTTTTGCTCTACGACGTGAAGTGCGGCTCGGGAGCGTTCATGAAGAGCGTGGAGGATGCCCGCGAGCTCGCCGGGATGCTCGTACGGCTGAGCGGTCGGTTCGGCATCTCCGCCTCGGCGATCATCACCGGGATGGACGAGCCGCTGGGCAGCGCCGTCGGCAACGCGCTCGAGGTGCGGGAGGCCGTGAGGTTCCTGAAGGGGGAGGAGGTCAGGGAAGACCTCTCGGAGACCGCCGAGACCGTCGCCTCGCGTCTGCTCTCGCTCGCGGGGCGGGAGGAGCCCGGACGGGATGTCGAGCGGGCCATCTCCTCGGGGGCGGCCTACGAGACCTTCCTCCGCCTCGTCGCCGCCCAGGGGGGGGATCCTTCCGCGCTCGATACCCTCCCCGTCTCCGGGGAGGTCGAGGCCGTGAGAGCCCCCCGCGACGGTTACGTCGCCCGCCTCGACGCCCACCTCGTCGGTGAGGCGGCGCTGTTGCTCGGCGCCGGGCGGCAGAGAAAAGGTGATGATGTGGACCCCGGCGTCGGCGTCGAGGTGCTCGTCCGGGTCGGGGACGGCGTCGATAGCGGGCGAGAGGTGGCCCTCCTCTACCACAGAGGCGGGCGGGGCCTCGAAGAGGCTCGAAGACGGCTGGTGCGTTCGATCGGGATCTCCGACGAGCCGCCCCGCCCTCTCCCTGCTATCCTTGAGGGTCCGTAGAAGAGAACGGAGGAGGGAGGTAGCGAGACTTGAGCCCCGTCCACCTGCGCGCCGAGCCGGGAGACTACGCCGAGAGCGTGCTCTTGCCGGGCGACCCCCGGCGGGCCCGCTACATAGCAGAGAACTTCTTCGAGGGCGCCCGGCTCGTCAACGAGGAGCGTGGGATGCTCGGGTACACCGGCACCTACAAAGGCCGTCCCGTCTCGGTGCAGACGACCGGGATGGGGTGCCCTAGCGCCTCCATCGTCGCGGAGGAGTTGTTGCAGCTCGGAGCCAGGAACCTGCTCAGGGTCGGCACCTGCGGCGGCTACCACCCGCAGATGCAGCTCGGGGACCTCGTCGTCGCCACCGCCGCGACCCCGCTCGACGGGACCGTCTCGAAGCTCACCCGGGGGCTGCCCTACGCCCCGGCGGCCAGCTTCGAGATCGTGCACGCCGCCCACCACGCCGCGCAGGAGGCCGGGAGGAAGGTCTTCACCGGCCCGATCGTCAGCTCCGACCTCTTCTACGACCCCATGGAGGATCCCAAGCAAACGTGGGGGAAGCTTGGGGTCCTCGCCGTCGAGATGGAGGCCGCGGCCATCTTCACCCTCGCCGCGATGCACGGAGCACGGGCGGGGTGCCTGCTCACAGTCTCCGACACCTTCACCGGGCACGAGACCGAGCGCATCTCCGACGCGGCGCTCAAGGAGGCGGTGGAAGGCATGGTGGAGCTGGCGCTCGACACCCTCGTCGCGCTAGACTAGTCTTCTGGGGGACGGTATCTCGGGAGGGGATCCGGAAGAAATTGACCATCCTCGACGAAGCGGGCACACCTGACGTCCTCTCGCCGCTCTGCGGCCTGAGGAGCCTCTCCGAAGAGCTGTCCGACGTGCTCATCGTCCTCGTCGGAACCCGCTCCGATATACACCTGTCCCGCCTGCTGCCGGGAGCCCTGACCGCGGACTACTCACCGGGAGAGCGGGTTCGGTTCATCCTGCTCGACCCGGAGACGAAGGTGAGACAGGGGAGCGTGGCCTCCGGCGTAGCCGAGGCGGCCGACGGTCTGGCGGGCATCTCGGCCGGGCTCATCGTCTGCGGGCGCCCGGCGCGACAACTGGGGGTGGACGCGGCATTCGAAGCCCGGCTCGCGGAGAGGCGTCTGGGGGTGCCGGTCCGGGCGGTGGGGCTCGAGCCCGAGGGATCACGCATCCTATCCACCGACCTGGAGGACCGGGCGCTGGCGGCGCTCGTCGACCTGTGTCCCGCCGCCACGGGCGAGATAGCCCCTACACCACCGCCGAAGGGCCGCACCGGCCGTCTGTTCGGGGGACTCTTCGGGACCGGGCGCTCGGAGAGGCCCGGCCGGGAGCAATCCCGCCGGGTGGTCCTGCTCGGGGCCGGGTCTCCCCCCGGCGCCTGGCAGGAGCTCGCGTCGGAGCTGGACCGTCTGGGGGTCGAGGTGGCGGGGGGGCTGCCCGGGCTCGGAGCGGCGAGCCTGCCCGCCCTGGGCGAAGGCGTGGTAGTGGCAGCCTGCTCGCCGTATCTGCCGACCGCCGTCCGGGCCGCCGCAGAGCGCGGCGCGCTGGTGGTGCGCAGCCTGCTCCCGATCGGGATCGGGGGCACCTCGAGGTTTCTGCAGGACGTGGCCTCCGCAGCAGGGCTGGATGTGAAGTGGGCCGGCGGACCACACCCCACGTGGGAGGAGCTCGAGCCGCTCAGAAGCCGTATCCGGGGCAAGAGGATCTTCTTCGCCGGGGATACCGGGCTCGAGCTGCCGCTGGCGCGCTTCCTGGCGGACGCCGGGGCGGTCATCGTGGAGGTGGGCGTACCGCGCCTCGACCGCCGGGTGCTCTCTGCGGAGATACAGGCGCTCGGAGGCGAGGTGGACGTGGTCGAGGCGCCGGATCCCGAGGGACAGATGGAGCGCATCGAGAGCAGCCGCCCCGACATCGTCGTCGCCAGCCCCGGGCTCCACGTACCGCTCGCCGCGCGGGGCTGGCTGTGCTGCCAGAGCACGGAGCTCATGCAGCTCGGGGTCTACGGCTACCGCGGAGCCCGCCGGGTGCTCGAGTTCCTCTGCAGCACCCTCGATCGGGCCGAAGATCTGGACTCGATAAAGCTGTGAGGGTGGTAGCGGGCGTCTACGAGGGCCCCTCGGCCCACGGCATCCTCAGGGTCGCCGCGAGCCTGAAGGACGTGTGGGTAATCTTCCGGGCTTCCGCCCACGAGGAGTACTTCCAGGTTCTCTGGGGGCCCTGGGCGCGCTACGAAGGGCGTGCGCCGGTCTCCCCGAGTCCGGCGGGCAGAGGGGCGGAGAGCCTGCAGAGGGACGTACTCGAGGTCGTGCGGCGACACCCCGGGGTCGGCGCCGTCATCGTGGCCCGCTCGGATTCCGCGCTGCTCTCGGGAGAAGAGGTGCCCGAGGTGAGGTTGCCGGCAAGAGAAGATCGTCCCCGCCGTCTCTTCCGATGCCCCTGGCAGAAGCCGGGACTCGGTGAGCACGAGGCCGCCGACCTCATGCTCGCCGAACTCGTCCGGGAGTACGCGGTCCCCCAGGAGAAGACACCCGAGCCTTCGGTCAACCTCTTCGGCGCCCCGGTACTGGACCCGAGGGCGGAGGCCGAGATGGACGAGCTGCAGCGGCTCCTGGCGGGACTCGGCGTCGGGGTGAACGCCCGGGTGCCGCTCGGAGCAAGCCTGGAAGACCTCCGGAACCTCCCCCGGGCGTGGGCGAACGTCGTCCTCTACAGGGAGGCCGGCGAGTCGGCCACCCGCTTCCTCAAAGAACGCTTCGGGATGCCGAGGATCACCACCCCCATGATCGGCTCGGCCGGCACCGGGGCAGCGCTGCGGGCGGTGGGAGAGGCCTGCTCGACGAGCGAGGAGCGGGTGCGGCGGCTCGTCTTCCGGGAGCTGGCGCAGACGGCGAAGCTGCCGTGGTACGCCCGGCTTCTCAGCCCCCGGACCCTGCGGGGGAAGAAGGTCGCGATCTTCGGAGATTTCACCTACGCGGTGGGGCTCGGCTACGCTCTCTCGCGCGAGGTCGGGGCGAAGATCGCCTGGAGCGGGACCTACCTCTCCCATCTCGAGCACGACTTCTCGTTCCACGCCGGCACGTTCACCGAGAAGACCTTCGTCGCCGAAGAGCCGGGGGAGGTGGCCCTGAGGGTGGAGCGCACCCGCCCGGACCTGCTCATAGCGACGCACTTCGAGCGTGAGGCTGCGGAGAGATCCGGCGCCTCTTTCCTCCCGCTCTGCCCTCCGGCCGCGGTACATCCGTTCGTCCGCCTGCCGCTCATGGGTTACCGGGGGGCGGCACTGCTGGCCGATGCGGTGGACGGCGCGCTGCGCCGCACCAGGAGCCCCTCGCCGGCGGCACCGGAGGAACCCGTGTGGACCGGAGAGGCGCTCGCCGCCCTCGAGGAGGTACCGGCGTTCCTGCGGGGACGGGCGCGCAGGCTCGCCGAGGAGCGAGCGAGGGAGCTGGGCGAGCACAGGATCACCCGCGAGATACTGGAGGACTCGAGGTTCTAGAGGAGGCGTTCGTTTTGGGAATACGGGACTTCATCCGCTACCTGGAAGAACACGAGGAGAAGGCGCAAAGGGCCGGGGAGCTCTCGCCAGAGGAGCGACGGGAGACGTTGCACCAGGCGGAGCTGATGGTCGGGATGGCCGACCAGGCGGTGAAGTACCTGGAGTCGGTCCTGGTGAACCGCCGGGTCAACCTGAACGAGGAGCACGCGATCCGCTTCGCCCAGGACGTCTTCCTGTACCTGAAGGACAGGGAGGAGAGGGTCAAGGAGAGGCTCTCCGAAGGGAGCTAATCCTCGACCCGCAGGACCACCGCCGCCCCCGTGTCCCCGGCGGCACACCCCGTGAACAGTCCCACGCCTCCTCCCCTCATCCTGAGCTCTTCGATCATCTCGGCCACGAGCCGCATCCCCGTCGGTCCCTGCGGATGCCCGTAGACGAGGCTGGAGCCGAAGTTGTTCATCTCCTCCACCCCGACCCCCATCTCTCTGGCGAAGTACGCGTCGTTGACCGCGAAGGGGTTGTGGGTCTTTATCACGTCCACTCCTGCGAGGGAGATCCCGGCATCTTTCAGCGCCGCTCTCGCCGCCGGAACCGGGGCCTTGGGCATCCTCGCCTTCTCCACCCGACAGAAGCCGGTGGAGAGGAGCCTTATGAGCCCTTCTCCTCTTCCCAGCTCTCGCGCCCTCCGCTCCGTCGTCAGTACGGCCCCGGCCGCCCCGTCGGCGGGGTGGGTCTGGGTGCCGTAGGTGACGACGCCGCCTTCGGCCACGGGCTTGAGTCTGGCCAGCCCCTCCCGCGTGGTCGGATGGACGCCGAAGTCTTCTTCCACGAGGGTGGGCTCACCGCGCTTTTCGGGGACGGCGACCGGCACCATGTAGCGCCGCTGGAACGCGCGGTCGTCCTCGAGCGCGCGCCGGTACTGCTCGTAACGCAGGGCGGCTATCTCGTCGAGCTCCTCGCGCGAGATACCCTTCTCCCTGGCGACGTTCTCGGCCGTCTGGTACATCGCCGCCCCGCCCCAGGGGTCTCTGGCGAAGGAGTCGAGCACCCAGTTCTCCACCTCGGGGGAGCCGCCGGGGGCGGAGGGTCGGGGGTAGAAGAGGGTCGGGCCGTTGGAGGTGCGATCGGTCGTGACGACGAGCGTGAGATCCTCCACCCCCGCTTCGAGGTCGGACGCGGCGGCATGGATGCAGGCGACCGAGGTCGCGCAGGCCTGCGAGATCATCGGGCCCGTCACACCCGGTGCTCCGATGCGGGCGGCGAGCGTGGGCGCGCCGTAGAAGATCTCCTTCTGGGGGATGGTCCAGCCCAAAACGATGGAGCCGACCTCCTGCGGCGCGAGGTCTCTCTGCTCGAGCGCCTTCTCCGTGACCCGAACGGCGAGATCCAAACTGTTCACCTCGGCGAGCGGTCCCTGCCAGCGGGTGAAGGGGGAAGACCAGCAGAAACCCGCCGGGATGAACGCCTTCTCGAACCTCACCCTCTACCCTCCGCCTTCCGGCGCTCCTCTTCCACGAGAACCCTCTTCAGGAGCTTGCCCACCGCGCTCTTCGGCAGCTCCTCCCGAAACTCCACCACCTTTGGGACCTTGTACGCTGCAAGCCTCTTTCTGCTGTGCGAGATCAAAGCTTCCTCCGTAAGGGTGCTCCCCTCCTTCCTGACCACGAAGGCTTTGACCGTCTCCCCCCTGTAGGGGTCGGGGACGCCTATCACGACGGCCTCGACCACGTCGGGGTGCTCGTAGAGCACCTCTTCGACCTCCCTCGGGTATACCTTGTAGCCCGAGGCGTTTATCAGCTCCTTCTTGCGGTCCACCACGTAGAGGTAGCCGTCCTCGTCCATGCGCACGATGTCCCCGGTGTGCAGCCAGCCGTCTTCTGAGAGGACCTTTCGGGTCTCCCCGGGCATCTTCCAGTATCCCTTCATGACCTGGGGGCCTTTTATGAGCAGCTCTCCGGGCTCTCCCGGGGGAAGCTCCCTCTCCCCGCTTTCCACGTCCACGATCCTGGCGTCGGTGCCGGGGATGGGTACGCCGATGCTCCCCGGGACGGGACCGCGCAGATAGGTGTTGAAGGTGGCGGGAGCGCCCTCGGAGAGGCCGTAGCCCTCCCAGATCGGACGCCCCGTTCTCCTCTCGAAGGAACGGAGCAGCTCGGTCGGGACGCTGGCGCCGCCGGAGGTGTAGAGGAGGACTTCATCGAGGCCGTAGTGCTCCATCCCGGGGTAGTTGTGCAGCGCGATGAAGACCGTCGCCACCCCGGGGACCATGACGGGTTTCTCGTCCCGGATCATCTCCATCACCACGTCCGGTTTGAAGCGCTCGACGGTGAGGAGGTTCCAGCCCATCCTGATCCCGAACAGCAGGACCATCGTCATCCCGAAGATGTGGAAGAAGGGCGCCACGGCGACGACCTTGCCGTTCTCCGGGAATGCGCCGGGGTCTTCGATCAGGAGGTCCATCGTCTGCTTGATCCCGCCGAGCAGGTTGGCGTGGGTGAGCATCGCGCCCTTGGAGACGCCCGTCGTGCCGCTGGTGTACTGCAGCGAGGCGAGATCCTCCCCGGGGTCTATCCACACCTCTGGCGGCGCTCCCGAGGCCGAGGAGAGCACGTCCTCCAGCAGGAGGTCTCCCTCTTCGAGCCCACCCTCGGGCTCGTCGGAGCATATCACCCGCCGCAGCGGGGTCCTGGGCTGGACCTCTTTGATCCTCCGGTACACCGACGGGTGTACGATCGCCGTCTCCGTGCCGGAATCGCCGAGGATGTGCTTGAGCTCGCGCCCGACGTAGAGCGGGTTGAGCTGCGTGGCGACCGCCCCGGCCCCGAGCAACCCGAAGAACCCGATCGCGTACTCGGGGCAGTTGGGGAGCATCAGACCCACCCGGTCGCCCTTCTTCACCCCGAGATCACACAGCGCCCGCGAGAGGGCACGGCTCATCTCCAGGAACTCGGAGTAGCTCACCCTGCGCCCTCCGCCGGTGAACGCGACGTGCTGCGGGTATTTCCGGGCGGCCTCCTCGAGGAATCCGACGAGCGAACCTTGCAGGGGCTCCCCCGAGAGCTTACCCCCGTAGACGGATAGCCAGGGTCTCTCCCGTTGCAGCATGGCTTCCTCCTTTCCCTCTCCCCATTCTAAGCACCCCCCGAACCCCGCGCCTTACCCGGAGACCACCTCCGAGAGCGCGCCGGAGCGGATGATCTCTGCGGCCTCCTCTATGTCTTCGTCCATCCTGCGATCGGCCTCCAGGAAAGGCACCCGCGAGCGCACCAGTTCGAGCGCGCGGCGGGTCTTCGGGCTCGCCTTCTCCTCCCCGCGCAGCTCGAGGGCCTGGCAGGCGGCGATCAGGTGTATCGCCGCAATGTTCTGCGTCAACTCCACGATGGAGCGGGCGTCGCGGGCGGCGATCGCGCCCATGCTCACCTTGTCCTGGTTGTGGCACTCGGTGGATCGGGAGTGGACGCTGGCGGGGGCGGAGAGCTTCATCGCCTCGGCGGTCATGGCCGAGGAGCACAGCTGCATGCCCTTGAAGCCGTGGTGGAGTCCGGCCTCGGGGCTGTCCTCGTCGAAGTAAGGGATGAGGTTGGGGGTGAGGCCCGCGTTGAACTTCTCGTCGACGAGCAGTTCGAGCTGGCGGTCCATCAGGTCGCAGAGGTTGGCGAGGGCGACCTTGAGCGAGTCCATCGCCTGAGCCATGTGCCCGGCGTAGAAGTTGCCGCCGCTCTGCACCCGGCCACCTTCGGCATCGAAGAGTGGGTTGTCGTCCGAGGAGTTCATCTCGATCTCGACCCAGCGCCTGACCCAATCGAGGGTGTCGCGCAGCGCGCCCGAGACGTAGGGTGCGCAGCGGATCGAGTAGCGGTCCTGCACCTGGCGCTCGAGCTCGAGGAACTCCCTTCCCCCGAGCCCGTCCGTGGCGAAGATCTCCTCGGAGTCGAGCGCGAGGTGGGAGTCGGCGAGCAGGGAGCTTATGATGTGGGCGCTCTCCTTCTGCCCGGGGTGAGGCTTGTTCTCGTGGATGAAGGCGTTGAAGTGTCCCCTGTTGCCGAGCAAGGCCTCGGAGGCCATCGCGGTGCACAGGTCGGAGACGAGGGCGAGCTCCTCGGCGTCCCGGACGGCGAGCGCCGCGATGGCGGTTATGAAGGAGGTTCCGTTGGTGAGCGCGAGCCCCTCCTTGGCCTCGAGCTCGAGCGGCTCGAGGCCGAGATCCGCGAGCACCTCGCGCGAGGGCCTGACCTCTCCCTCGTAGAGGACGTCTTCCTCCCCGACGAGCGCGGCCCCGAGGTAGGAGAGCGGGATGAGATCCCCACTCGCCCCGCAGGAACCCCTCTCGGGCACGAGCGGCAGGATGTCTTCGTTGAGGTAGAGGAGCAGCCGCTCGACGACCTCCGGCCTGACCCCGGAGTTGCCCCGCGCCAGACAGTTGGCCCGGAGGAGCATCATCGCCCGCGTCACCTCGGGGGGCGCGATTGGCCCCGTCCCGCAGCCGAGGAACCGGAGCATGTTCTGCTGCAACCGGGCGGCTTTCTGCGGCGAGATCTGCCGGTGCGCGCTGTCTCCGAAGCCGGTCGTCACGCCGTAGATGGGTACTTCGCGCCCGATCAACTCCCGCTTCAGCGCACACGAAGCCTCTACCCTCTCCCACGCATCGTCGGATAGGGTGCATACCGCCTCACCCTCGCGGCGGGCGAAGGCCACCACATCGTCTATCGTGAGCGAACGGCCGTCCAGCTCCAGCCTGAGACCGCTGCCATGCACGACGTCTCTCATGGGATCACCCCTTCCCCAAACGTTTCCCCACAGGCGTCCCGGTCAGCATTCCTGTCTGACCGGAAGGTCAACGATTACATTCTAACGCGTCAGCCCGGGATCGGGGCCGAAGTCGCAGCGGCAGGCGCAGACCAGGGAGCCTCCCTCGTCTCTCACCTCGACCTCCCAGAGCTGGCGGTCGAGCCCGACGTAGAGCGGGGTGGCGGTGGCGGTGAGGGTCTGCCCGGCGCGGGCCGGACGGGGGTGGCGGGCGTCGAGTCCGGATGGACGGGTGGCGCGGCTCGGGGAGCGGTTGAAGCAGGCACCGGCGCGGGCGGCGGCCCAGGAGAGCGAGACCAGGGCACCCCAGTCGAGTACGCCGTCGGGTCCGAGGTGACGCTCCCCGACGCTCATCGAGGCTGTGGCCCGCTCCCGCGAGGCCTCCTGCAGCTCTATGCCGAGCGCGCGGGCGGCGCCGCCGGGGTCCGGGAGATCAGAGGGGGGCATACCTCACAACATCGCCCTCCGCCAGGCGCACGGCCCGCCCCTCGTCCTCCAGGTACTCCAGGTGGGCGAGGGTCTCGGCGAGCGCGAAGCGCATCTCGTGGGCGGTGAGGTCCTTACGGAAGACGCGGCGTGAGATCTCGAACGGGGTCGCCGGCCGGCCTTCGAAGACCGCGTGCATCACGTCCAGCCGTTCGGCGTGGTGGGCGAGCAGCTCGTCTATCCTGCCGTCGAGGTCGTGGAAGAGCGGGCCGTGTCCCGGCAGGACGGTCTTCGCCCCGAGCCCGCGCAACGAGCGCAGGGAGGCGAGGTAGCGCCCGAGCGGCTTCGCGGCCGTGTAGGGCCAGAGCCCGATGTTCGGCGTTATCCTGAGCAGGAGATGATCCCCGGCGAGAAGAAGCCCACTTCCCTCGTCGAAGAGCATGAAGTGGTAGTCGGAGTGTCCCGGCGTGTGGATCACGCGGGCAGATCCCTCTCCCAGGGACACCTCGTCCCCGGGACGGAGGGCGAAGATCTCCTGCGGCATCCTCACCTCGCTTCCGGTCAACGAGGCGACGTCCCGGGCGGTATCGTGGTTCATACCGTTGCGTCGCAGAAAACCCTCCAGGCCAGCCGCATCCCCCGAGGTCCAGACCCGGCGGGCGTTCTCGATCTCACCTTCGAGCATCCAGACCGGTGCTCCGGAGAGCGCCTCGAGCCAGCCGGCGAGCCCGAGGTGGTCCGGGTGGAGGTGGGTGACGATGATGCGGGAGAGGTCACGGTCGAGGTCGATCCCGAGATCCCCCGCCGCCTCCTCCCACACCCTACGCGCCGGTGGGTAATCGAAACCGGGGTCTATGACCGTCCAGCCGTCCTCCTCCCGGATCAGGTAGGAAGAGATGAAGCGCAGCGGGAAGGGCACCGGCAGCTTGAGCTGGAAGACACCCCCGGCGACGCGCGAGGCCGCCCCTATCGGCTGGGTACCCAGGGTGGAGGGAGGAACGCTCACGCTAATCGTCGGCGCTCTTCAGGTAGGTGAGGATCGAACGCTTGCACAGGTCGCGGTAGGCGGCGTGCGTCTTCTCCCAGTCCCTCTCCTGCACCCACTGGGTGAAGAGCCCGTCCACCAGCGCCCGCACCACGGTCGCCGCCTCGCGGGGGTCGCGCGGCGCGAAGATGCCCTGCTCCTGCCCGCTTTTCACCACCTCGGCGTAGAGGCCGTTGCAGATCTCATGAAAGGTCGTCCCCACGTCGGCGAAGCGGTCGTTGCGCGCCGCGTAGCCGAGGAAGTCGAAGAAGGTCAGGTAGAAGTTGCGGTTCGATTCGGGCCCGACGAAGATCGCGTCGACCATCGCCGAGACCTTCTCCTCGGCGTCCTCGACCTCGTCTATCGCCTCGTGGATGCGCCGGGCCACCCGCGCGAGGACCCAGCGCATCGTCAGCAGCGTCAGGTTCTCCTTGGAGTCGAAGTAGTAGGGGAGGATGGCTTTGCTCACCCCCGCCTCGTCGGCGACGTCCTGTAGCGAGAGACGCGTCAGCCCCTTCTCGCCCATCACCTTGTAAGCGCTCCTTATCAGGTGAGCCTGCTTGGGGGCAAGAGCCTCGTCGCCGGAGGCGTCTATAAGGGTGTCAGACCGTGCCACGCTCCCTCCACTCTAGCCATGGACCAGCCGGGACCTGCCGAGGCCCCGAGAACCATTGCTTTATTCTACATGAGTGTATCTAATGGTAGCAGCTTACCTACTAAACTGCGGCTTGCGCTTCTGCATGAACGCCGAGATCCCCTCCCTGGCCTCCTCACCCTCGAAGAGGGGCTCGACGAGCTCGCGTTCTATCTCGAGCCCCTGCTGGAGCGGGCGGTCCATACCCCGGTGCACGGCGAGCTTGATGGCGCCTATCGCCCGGGTGGCACCGGCGGCGAGCGTCTCGGCGTACTCGCGGGTCTTCCCGGCGAGCTTTTCGGCCGGGAAGAGGTGGTTGAAGATGCCGATCTCGTACGCCTCCCGCGGGGAGATCCTGCGCCCGGTGACCATCAGCTCCAGCGCCCGGCTCGCCCCGATGAGCCGGGGCAGCCGCTGGGTGCCGCCGTTTCCGGGCAAAAGCCCGAGCGTCGCCTCCGGCAGGCCGACCGGGTAGTCCCCCTCGGCCCCGAAGCGCAGATCGCAGGCGAGCGCCATCTCCAGTCCGCCCCCCAGGGCGGTCGCGTTGACCTGGGCGATGAAGACCTTGGGAATCTCCGCGATGTAGGCCAGGTTCTCGTGCGCAAGCTCGATCATGCGCATGTTGTCCCTGGCGGAGTTCTCGTTGAACGCCTTGATGTCCGCCCCGGCGGAGAAGAACCTCTCGCTCGCGCTGCGCAGGATGACCACCCGGGCATCCTCGTCGTTGGCGGAGGACTGTATCGCCCGCCCGAGCTCCTCCATGAAGGTGTACTCGTAGCTGTTCGCCGGAGGGTTGTCGAGCGTGATGTACCCGATATTGCCCTCTCTGGTGTAGCTCACCGCCATCTCTTTCTCCTCCCCTCCTAGTCGAGCCCGCCGATTACGACCGACTTGGTCTCCAGGTAGTAATCCATAGCCTCCAGGCCGTGCTCGTGCCCTATGCCGGAGTTCTTCCAGCCGCCGAAGGGCAGTTCGTCGTAACCGTAGTGGATCTGGTTGACCCACGTCATCCCGGCCTCTATCTCCTCCGCGGCCCGGTTGATGAGGCGGGCATCGTACGTCCAGATCGAAGAACCGAGCCCGTAGGGGGTGTCGTTGGCGAGCCTTATCGCCTCGTCCATGTCGTGCACCCTCCAGACCGGGAGGACCGGACCGAAGACCTCCTCGCGCACCAGCGGGCCCTCGTGCGGGCCCCCCTCGACGACGACCGGGGCGAAGAAGTAGCCTTTGCCGTCCCTGCCCTCGCCCTCGTGGACGACCCTCGCGCCGCCGTCGACGGCCCGCTGGAGCTGGTCGGCTATCGCGTCGCGGTAGCGGGCGGCGTTCATCGGCCCCATCCTGACCTTCGGCCGCTCGGCCTTCTCCATCCCGTCCCCGAGCTCGTAGCGTGAGACGCGTTTGATCAGGCTCTGCATGAACTCGTCGTAGACCTCGTCGAAGACGTAGACCCGTTTGGTGGCAAGGCACTGCTGCCCGGCGTTGAAGTAGCGACCGATGACGACACCCTTAACCGCCGCCTCCACGTCGGCATCGGGGCAGACTATCGTCGGGTCGGACCCGCCGAGTTCGCAGGTGACCCGCTTGAAGGCGGGACCCGCGATCTGCATGATCCTGCTGCCCGTCTTCGTGCTCCCGGTGAACGCCAGTCGCCTCACCCGGGGATGCGCGGCGAGCGCCTCACCGGGTGAGGCCCCGCCGGTCACGACGTTTATCGCCCCGGCGGGGAGCCCCGCGTCCTGCAGGAGCTGCGCGACCCTGAGCGTGGCGAGCGGGGTGCTCTCGGAGGGCTTCACGACGACGGTGTTCCCCGCCGCGAGCGCCGGTCCGACCTTGGTCCCCATCAGGGTGAGCGGGAAGTTGAAGGGGACTATCGCGCCGCACACGCCGACCGGGCGCTTTATTACCATCCCGTAGCTCCTGCCCAGGTTCGACGGCAGCGGGGCGTGGGAACCCCGGATCTTGCTCGCCAGATCCGCGTAGAAGTTCAACCCGTGCAGCAGGTGATGCAGCTCCCCCATCGCCTCGGAGAGGGGCTTGCCCTGCTCGCGGACCAGCAGCTGCGCTATCTCCCGACCGTTCTCTTCGACCGCGGCGATGCCAGCCCTGAGCACCGCCGCCCGCTCGTCCGGGTCTTTCTTCGACCACTCATCGAACGCCCGTGAGGCGGCCTCGACCGCGGCATCGACGTCCTCTTTCCCGCCGTTTGGGACCGAGTCGAACTCCTCCTCGGTCGCCGGGTTCACGACCGGCATCTCTTCTCCGCCGCGCGCGGCGACCCTCTCGCCGCCTATTAGCATCTTCTCCATCTCTCCTCCCTTCAGGTCATGTACCTGAGGCGCAGCGCCTGGTACTCGCGCGCCGCGCTCTCGACCCACTCCGAGGAGCTCCCACCGAGCTCCTTCTTGACCTCGGCCGGGACGCCCGCGGCGAGCACCCCCGGCGGTATCTCCTGCCCCTCGCGCACCACGGTGCCCGCGGCGAGCATCGCCCGCCTCCCCACGCGGGCGCGGTTGAGGACTATGCTCCCCATCCCGACGAGAGCCCCGTCCTCTATCGTACAGCCCTCGAGCAGCGAGAGGTGCCCGACGGTGACGTTCGCGCCGACGAGCGTCGGAAGGCTCTCGTTGGTGTGGATGACGCAGTTGTCCTGCACGCTGGTCCCCTCACCGATCACGATGCGGTTGAAGTCCCCCCGCAGAACGGCGCCGAACCACACGCTCGCCCCCGACTCGACGACCACGTCCCCGACGAGGGTCGCGTTCGGAGCCACGAAGGCGTCCTCCGCCACCCGTGGTTCCCTGCCCCCGAAGGCCAGCAGATGCGCCAAGTACTCCTACCTCCCCTCGAACTCGGGGGCACGCCTCTCGCGCGCCGCCCGGACGCCTTCCCTGTGATCCTCCGTCTGCACCAGGAGGCTCTGCGCGAGGCTCTCGGCGAAGAGCCCGCTCTCCATGTCCACGCTCGCCGAGAGGTACAGCAGACGCTTGGCGAGCCCGTAGGACTGCGGTGCACGCAGGAAGATGCGCCCGAGCCGTTCTCTCGCCTCCTCCAGCAGCCTCTCGGGCGGCACGACGCAGGTGACGAGCCCGTGGCGGAAGGCCGCTTCGGCGTCGAGATCCTCCCCGCCGAGCAGGATGTCCCGCGCGCGGGCGAGCCCGACGAGCTTGACGAGCCTGACGCACCCGCCGTGACTGGGGATCAGGCCGATCATCCCCTCCCGGAACAGAAACCGCGCCCGCTCGGAGGCGACCCTGAGGTCGCAGGAGAGCGCGAGCTGGGTCCCGGCCCCGGTGGCGAGCCCGTTTATCGCGGCTACGACCGGCTTCTCGATCCGCTCTATCGTCGAGACGAGGCGGGTGAGCTCGTGGCTGTGCGCCCGAAACCCGGCCGGGTCCCACTCCCGCTCGAAGCGCGAAAGGTCGCCCCCGGCGGAGAACGCCTCCCCGCTGCCGGTTATCACCACCCCGCGCACGCTGCGGTCGGCCTCCGCCTCGGCGAGGGCGCCGAGCAGGGCGTCCTGCATCCCCTCGTCGAGCGCGTTGCGCCGCCCGGGACGGTCGAGCGTCAGCAGGAGGACGCCGCCCTCGCGTTCGATGCGCAGCCCGCTCACCGCTTTATGCGCTCGAACGGGCTGTGGCACGCGCGACAGATGTACTGCGCGACCATCAGGTGCTGGCCGTACTCCGAGACGCGCTCGACGTCATCCGAGCCGCACCAGGGACACTCTAGACCACGCTCTTCTTCCTCTCGAGCCTGCGCTGAAGCTGGTTCCACTCGCTCCACGGGAGTTCTCCGTATTCCCATCTCTTCTCGCTTTCGTTTCGCTCCACCGGCACGTCGATGCCAACCTCCTCGAGCAGCGGCACGACCCTGTCCAGGTAGCGCTGGCGCATCTGCTCGTTGGTCATGCTCGCGAGCCCCTCACGCTCGAGGCGTTCGAGCCCTTCCTCGCCCTCGGGGCCGAACCAGCAGAGCATCTCGGGCAGGAGCCGCTCGACCCGCTCCTGCAGGAGCTTCCTGCCGCGCTCTTCGTAGGCGAGCTGACGCACCAGGCTCTCCGCGTAGGCGGAGGTGAGGCGTTCCTCGTCCAGGATGCGGGTGGCGCGTTTGGCCAGGTTCTCGTACTTCGAGTTCGAGACGGCCTCGAGCACGACGTTGAGCGCCGGGTTGATGAGCGCGAGCGCGGCGACCACGTCGGACCAGCTCTCGAACGGCTCGTCCAGGAAGCTCACCGAGTAGCGGCGCGCGCGGTCGGCCTCGTCCTGCAGGGTGGCGGGCGGGTTGGGCCAGGGCAGCTCCTCCAAGAGCGGGTAGAGGATGCGCGACTCCCCGAGCTTGTCCTGGGTTATAGCGGCGCAGGCCGCGGTGGACTCGAGCAGCGGTCCGGCGTCGGCCCACTCCGAGATCCGGCGCCCCATGAAGTACTCGTTGTCGGCGAGGACCGCGATCAGGTTGACGAGCGCCGCGAGCGCCTCGTCGTCCTCGACGATGAACTCCTCGAAGGTGCCGCGTCCGGGAGCGACCTCGTCGGTACCCTCGCGCCCGAAGCTCATACCTCGACCTCCTCTTCCTGTCTCTGCACCCAGTAGACCTCGCGCTCGGGTACCAGGACGAGCTCGAGCCACTCCTCCCCGAAACGCTCGACCGCCTCTTTGCTCGCCGCCTCGTCCCCGGCGGCCTCCAGGCGCCCTTTGTACTCCACCGGCTCGTCGTAGCCGGTCCTGGCGAAGACCATGTAGCTCTCCATGCTCAACCCCCTACCGCGGCTTTATGACCCGTATGAGGGACCGGCTCGGCACGACGAACATCTCCCGCCAGCGCCACTCGTCGTACATCAGGTGCGCGTAGACGGCGGCGTCTCTGGGCTCGGCGGCCCGGACGTTGCCGTTATGCCTCAAGGGACCACCCGGGCGCGCGGTGAACACCTCGTAGTTCTCGACCGGACGCATCAGACCACCCCCACCTCCCTGAGCTTCCTCCGCCCCTTCTCGGTTATGTCCCGCCGGGACCAGAGGTCCCAGACGACCTCGATCTCGACCCCGTCTATCCCCTCGACCTCGAGCAGTCGCTCCCTGACGTCGTCCTGGATCATGTCCATCGCCGGACACCCCATGCAGGTGTAGGTGAGCTTCACCTTCGCCACCCTACCCTCGACCTCTATCCCCCGGATGAGCCCGAGGTCGACCACGCTGATCGGGTACTCCGGGTCCAGAACCTCCTCGAGCGCTCCCCTCACCTCTTCCACACCGGCCATCTTCATCCCCCGTTCTTCCCGTAGAGCTCCCTGTAGCCGCGCTGCAGGTGCGCCACGTACTCCTCGTTCTTCGGCCCGCGTCTCTTCCAGCGCCTGAGTACCTCGTCCCAGGAGATCTCACCCTTCTCGAAGTCCCAGCGCTTCTCCTCCGCGACGAAGTCCGCCGGGAACGGGCAGTCTATGACGTACTCCTCCCGCACTTCGTCGTAATGTGCAGGAACATCGATGCCCAGGCTCTCACAGAGGGGTACGGTCGAGGACATCCAGGTCTGGCGGAGCTGGTCGTTGGTCGAACCCTTGTAACCGTATTCGATCTGCTCGTTGTGGCGCTTCTGGCTGTCTGGCAGGCCGAACCACTCGAGGGTGAGGACGAACATCCAGTCGACGGCGCGCTGGACCTCCTCCTTCTTCTCGGGATCCCGGCAGAGGGTGCGCATCCACTTCTCGCCGTGGCGCAGGTGGAAGTTCTCCTCGCGGTCCACCTTGACCAGGGCCCGCTTCCAGGGGCCGTAAGAGCAGTTGCGGTGGATGTCGGAGAGGAGCACGAACCCTGCCCGATCGTAGAAGGCGTTGGCGACGACGAGCTCGGTGAAGCTCTCGAGCGGCACGTCGAAGGCGTAGGGGTACTTGAACTGTCTCGGCTCGCGGCGGTAGACGAGCTCCTCGGTGTCGACCCCGAGGTCCCTAAGCATCCGGTATGCGATGTGCGCGTGCCCGAGCTCATCCTGCACGATCCCCATGATCGTGATGTAGTTGTTCACGCTGGGCAGGCTCGCGAAGTTCTTCGCCGCGTTCATGTAAGCCGGCGCGCTGATGAGCTCGGTATCCGCCGAGACGATCAGGGTGCGCTTGAGCCCCTCGATGTACCGCTCGGTCGCCTGCTCCGGGTCCTCGATCAAACGCCCCGCCCGGATCCTCTCCAGAAGCGCTTCCTCCGTTACCGCCCGCATCTCTCCTCCTCGTCTCTTCCGTTCCACCCAAATATAACTGACCGGACAGTCAAACGCAAGTGCTCTCTATCCGTCGAGCCGATAGACTCTGCGGGCGTTCCGGTGGAAGATCAGTTCGATGGTCTCTCTGGAGAGGCCGAGGTCGAGGAGAGCGGTGGCGTTTGCCCTGGGGCCGGGGACGCCGGGCCAGTCGGTACCGAAGATCATTTTTTTCGCCAGGCGTTCGAGATCGTAGTTCTTGTAGTATTCGGGGAGTTTTCTGGGGGGCAGCCCGGAGATCTCGATCCAGACGTTCTCGCGCATGAGGGTCATGAAGGCGGCGGCGTCGTACCACCAGCCGCGACCGCCGTGGGCGAGGATGATCGTGAGGTCGGGGAAGTCGCGGGCGACGTCCTCGATGAGCTCGGGGTTGGCGTAGCGGTTGGTGGCTCCGGGGAAGACGCTCGTCCCGCAGTGGAAGACGACCGAGACGCCCTCGCTCTCGCAGAAGGCGTAGACCGGGTAGAGCATCCGGTCGTTGGGTGCGAAGGAGCCGTGGACCGGGTGGAGCTTGAGTCCGACCGCGCCCAGGTCGAGCTGCCTGCGCACCTCTGCGACCGGCGGGTAGTGGAGGTGGGGGTTTATGTTGGCCATGATCTTGAAGCGGGAGGGGTTGTACTCCACGATCGGCAGCAGGTCCTCGACCGGCTGGATACCGGTCGAACGCGGGCTGTACTCGCAGAAGAGCACGGCCAGGTCCACCCCCTCGGAGGCCATGTAGGCGTCGAACTGCTCCGGGATCAGAGTGCCCTCCTCGTCGTAGATCTTGGAGAAGGGCACGTCCTTCCCAAACTTCTGCGCCCACTCCTTCCAGGAAAGCTTGAGCGTCGGAAGACGCGCCGCGTGGACGTGTGCGTCTATGAGCGGGATACCCTCGAGCAAAACCTCCCCCTCTCTAGTTCGGCATGCGGATCACGGGCTTTATCACGCTGCCGCCCTCGGCGTCTTCGGCGGCCCGGTTTATCTCGTCGAGCTCGTAGAATTCGATCAGGCGGTCGAACGGGAAACGCTCCTGGGCGTAGAGCTCTATCAGGCGCGGGATGAAGACGTCCGGGACCGAGTCCCCCTCGACGATCCCCCGCACCGTCTTCCCCGGCAGCAGGAGGTCGTTCATGTCCAGGCTCACCTCTGTCCCGAGCCGGGCCGCCCCGATGAGACCGCAGACCCCGAGCGTCCCGAGGGCGTCGACCGCCTGGCGGAAGACCGCCGGCACGGCCGTCGTCTCGATCGCGTAGTCCGCGCCTCCCCCGGTGATGCGTCGGATCTCCTCGACCGGGTTCGCCTCGTTCGCGTCCACGGTGTGCGTCGCGCCGAGCTCCCGGGCGAGCTCGAGCCTCTCCGGGCGCACGTCCACCCCGACGATCGTCGCGCACCCGGCGACCCGCGCGGCCATCACCGCGCTCAGGCCCACCGCCCCGGTCCCGAAGACCGCGATGCTCGAGCCGGCCTCCGGGTGCAGCGAGTTCAGGACCCCGCCGGCTCCCGTCTGGATCCCGCACCCGAGCGGCCCCAGTATCTCGAGCGGCACGTCCGCATCCACCTTCACCACGTTACGCTCGGTCGCGAGCGCGTAGGTCGCGAAGGAAGATTGCCCGAAGAAGTGCCCGTGCACCCCGCCCCCGATGGCGTTCGTCTTGTCGAGCCGGGCTCCGCCGAAGTTGAGATCGAAGAAGTTTTTGCAGTAGGAGGGTTTGCCCCGCTGGCAGCTCGTACAACGCCCGCAGGAGGCGTAGGTGAGGACCACCCGGTCCCCGGGAGAGACCTTCGTCACCCCCTCCCCCACCCTCTCGACGACCCCGGCCCCCTCGTGGCCGAGCACCGAGGGCAGCGGCACCGGGTACCACTGGTCGCGGCAGATGAGGTCGGTGTGGCACATCCCGGCCGCGACGACCCGCACCAGCACCTCTCCCTCCCGCGGCTCCTCAAGTTCGAGCTCCTCCACCCCGAACGGCCTCTCCTTCTCCCGGACTACGGCGGCGGTGATCTCCATGAGCCTCCTCCTTTCCCGTGTTCTACGCCATCTTACCCCTCCCCTCGCCCCCCGCTACACGAGCTCGTCCTCCTGCTTTGGAAGCCTGGCCTCCGGCTCGGGCTCGCGCAGCTTGAAGCGCTGTATCTTCCCCGTGACCGTCTTCGGCAGGTCTTCGACGAACTCGATCATGTGCGGGTACTGGTAGCGCTTGAGGCGCCCCTTGCACCACTCCTGCAGCTCTGCGACGAGCACCTCCGAAGACTCACGTCCCTCCCGCAACACGACGTACGCCTTAACCCGCATCAGACCGCCGACCGGCACACCGACCGCCGCCGCCTCGACCACCGCCGGGTGCTCCCCGAGGGTGTTCTCGATCTCGACCGGCGAGACCCACAAACCCCCTACCTTGATCATGTCGTCCGCCCGCCCCTCGTACCAGAAGAACCCGTCCTCGTCCTGCCGGTACCAGTCCCCGGCGAACAGCCACTCCCCCTTCATCGTCTTCTTGGTCTTCTCGTGGTTGCGCCAGTAGTATGCCGCTGCCGAATCCCCCTTTACGTAAAGGTACCCGGCCCCGCCGGGCTCCACCGGACGCTCCTCCTCGTCGAGTATCTTCACCTCGTAGCCCGGTACCGGGACCCCGCTCGAACCCGGCTTGAGCTTCTCGGGCGTGTTGGAGAGGAAGATGTGCAGCATCTCCGTCGAACCGATACCATCGAGTATCACCGAGCCGAACGTCTCCTTCCACCGGCGCCAGATCGCCGGCGGCAGAGCCTCGGCCGCGGAAGCACACAGCCTTATCGAGGAGAGGTCGTACCGCTCCGCTCCGGGATGGTTCAACATGGCGTTATACAACGTAGGCACGGTGAAAAAGAGCGTCGGCCGGAACCGTTCGATGGTCTCCAGCACGGCATCCGGCTTCGGTTTGCCCGGGTAGAGCACCGTGGAGGCCCCCGCCCAGACCGCGAACGTGAGCCCGCCACCGAGACCGTAGGCGTGGAAGAGCTTGGAGGCGGAGAAGGTCACGTCCTCCTCGGTGACCTTCAACACCTCTTTCGCGTAGGTCTCGCAGGTGTAGAGGATGTCGTGTTGCAGGTGGACGGCCCCTTTGGGCCTGCCCGTCGAACCGGAGCTGTAGAGCCAGAACGCCGGATCGTCCCTGTGCGTCCTCACCGGAGAGAGCTCGTCCTCACCACCCTCGAGCAGCTCATCGAGCGTCTTTCTGCCCTCGACATCACCGTTGGCCACGATGACCTCGACCGGTTCCCCGTATCCTTCGAGGCCCTCCCACACCTTCCCGTAGAGCGTCTCGTCCACCACCACCACGCGGGCCCGGCTGTCCTCGACGAAGAAACGGTAGTCCTCCGCCCCGAGCAGGGTGTTCACCGGGATCGGAACCGCGCCCATCCGCATCGCCCCGAAGAAGACCACCGGGAAGGCCGGCGTATCGTTGAGGACCATCAAAACCCGGTCCTCCTGCCTCACCCCGAGCTCGCCAAGCACACTCCCGAAACGGTTCATCCTGCGGGCGAGCTCCCCGTAGGTCACCTCTTCCCCGCCGCAACGAACGGCGACCTTTCCGCTACGACCAGCCTCCAGGTTGCGGTCTATTAGCTCGCTCGCGTTGTACCATCGTGGTATATCTATCATTCGATCCCACCTCGCTCTCTCAGGACGAGCGCCGGACGACGACGGACTTGGTCTCGGTGTAGTACTCGAGCGCCTCGATACCGTGCTCCTTGCCGTAACCCGACTGCTTCCATCCTCCGAAGGGAAGCTCGTCGTAGACGATCTGGGGCGAGTTGACCCAGGTGTAGCCGGCCTCTATCCGCTCTGCGGCCTCGGTGGCGCGGTCGAGATCTCGGGTCCAGATGGAGGAGCCGAGGCCGTAGACGGAGGAGTTGGCCCGTTCGATGGCCTCATCGAGGTCCGAAACCTTCCAGATGGGAAGCGCGGGCCCGAAGACCTCCTCCATCGCGACCCGGGAGTCGTGGGAGGGCTCCAGGAGCAGGGTCGGCTCGTAGAAGTTGCCCTTCTCGCGGCCGTCGGGGCGCTTCCCCCCGGCGAGGACCTTCGCCCCGGAGGAGACGGCGTCCTCGACCTGCCCCTCGACCAGCTCGCGCTGGCGCGGGGTGTGGAGGGGTCCTATCATCACGCCCTCTTCGGTCCCGGGACCGACCCTGAGCTTCTTCACCTTCCCCACGAGCTTCTCGACCAGCTCTTCCGCGACGCTCTCGAAGACGTAGAGGCGCTTCACCGCCAGGCAAGCCTGCCCGCAGTTGAAGAAACGCCCGACGCTCGCGGCGCTCGCCGCCCGGTCGAGGTCGGCGTCGTCGCAGACGATCATGGGGTCCGAGCCGCCGAGCTCGAGGGTGGCGCGCTTCAGCTCCCCGGCCGCGAGCGCGGCGAGCTTCCTGCCGACCGGGGTCGAGCCGGTGAAGGCGACCTTGCGTACCAGCGGGTGCTCCACGAGCGCCTGCCCGGTGGTCGGCCCGTCACCGGTGACGACGTTGAAAACCCCAGCCGGCAGCCCGGCCTCGTGCATGATCCCGGCGATCCGGAGCGTGGTCAGCGGCGTCGTCTCCGCAGGCTTGGCGACCACGGCGTTCCCGGTTATGAGCGCCGGCCCGAGCTTGTTCCCCAGGAGCGTCGTCGGGAAGTTCCACGGCACGATCGCCCCGACCACCCCGAGCGGACGCCGCAGGATCATGCCGTAGGCCCCCTCGTCCAGGTCCGGCACGTACCCGCCCCGGATGTTCTTGGCGAGCCCGGCGTAGTGCTCGAGCGTGAGCACGAAGCGCCGGATCTCGATCCTCGCCTCCCGCAGCGGCTTGCCCTGCTCGGCGGTGAGAAGCGGCGCCAGTTCGTCCCGCCTCTCCATCACCGCCCGCGCCGCTTCCGTCAGGATCTCACCACGCCGCGAGGCCGGCATACCCTGCCACCCGGCAAGCGCCTCCCGCGCGCTCTCCACCGCCCGGTCCACCTCTTCGTCCCCGCAGAGGGGTACCGTGTCCACCTCCTCCCCACTCGCCGGGTCCACGACGGATATCCTCCCCATCCCCGTGACCTCGACGTACTCCCCACCAACGAAAGG
Organism: Rubrobacter sp. M3-4; assembly: GCF_059772285.1. Classification (NCBI taxonomy): domain Bacteria; kingdom Bacillati; phylum Actinomycetota; class Rubrobacteria; order Rubrobacterales; family Rubrobacteraceae; genus Rubrobacter; species Rubrobacter sp. M3-4. The sequence continues at coordinate 1,462 of NZ_JCBAJP010000011.1, read as the reverse complement.
TTCGGCCATACGACGAATCCTCCATGCGGCTGTGATCCATGTCACCTGTCTTTCAGTTTAACCAATCGGTCAAAATACTGTCAACTGAACGATCAGTCAAAAATCGAGCTGGGCGGGAGGTTATCCTCTTGCGTGGCACGTGAGCGCGAGGAGGTTCTGAAGTTGGAAGCTGACAAGTATCGGGTCTCGGAGTTTCTGGAGGCGGCGGGGCTGGAGCTCGATGAGGTGAGCGGGAGGAGGGTGCGCGGTCACATCGAGCTCGACGAGCGGCACCACACGCCGTGGGGGGTGGTACACGGCGGGGTGTACACGACGGCGGTCGAGAGTGCGGCGAGCGTGGGGGCCTCGGCGGCGGTCGAGGAGGACGGGATGTTCGCCGTCGGGGTGCACAACGCCACGGATTTTCTACGTCCGATGCGGGAGGGGCGGGTCGAGGTGGTGGCGGAGCCGATCCTGCAGGGCAGGACGCAGCAGCTCTGGCAGGTCGTGATCACGCGCTCGGAGGACGGCAAGGAGGTGGCCCGCGGACAGCTCAGGCTGCACAACGTCCCGCTCGACGGGGATAAGAGATGAGGGTCGGCTTCGTAGGGCTCGGGATCATGGGGTGGCCCATGGCCGAAAACCTGGTGCAGGCCGGCTACGACCTCACCGTCCACAACCGCACCAAGAAGAAGGCCGAAGAGTTCGCCAAAAACACCGGTGCACAGCTCGCAGAGAGCCCCAGAGAGGTCGCAAACAACAGCGACGTCGTCATCACCATGCTCCCGGGCCCGCCCGAGGTGGAGGAAGTCTTTCTGGGGGAGGACGGCCTGATCGAAGGCGGGGGCACGGGGGCCCTGCTGGTGGACATGTCCACCTCCTCTCCCCTTCTTGCCCGAAAGATAGCCGAAGTCGCGCGCGAGCAGGGAGCCTCCGCGCTCGACGCGCCGGTCTCGGGAGGAGACGTGGGGGCTAAAGAGGGGACCCTCTCGATCATGGTCGGAGGAGAACAGGAGGACTTCGAGCGGGCAAGGCCCCTCTTCGAGGTGATGGGCAGGACCATAACCCATGTTGGTCCCTCGGGGGCCGGGCAGGTCGTGAAGGCTGCGAACCAGATCGTGGTGGCGCTCAGCATAGAGGCGGTCTCTGAGGCGCTGGTTTTGGGGGAGAGGGGAGGGGTCTCTGCGGAGAAGATCCTGGATGTTCTCTCAGGAGGTCTTGCGGGCAACAGGGTGATGGAGGTCAAGAGGGAGAAGTTCCTATCTCACGTCTTCGAGCCCGGTGGCAAGGCCCGCTACCATCACAAAGACCTCGGTATAGCGCTCGACACCGCCCGTGAGCTCGGGGTCGTGCTCCCGGCGGCCGCGCTCGCGGACCAGCTCTTCGCCGCGCTCGAGGCGCAGGGCAGGGGCGACCTCGACCACTCGGCGCTCCTAGTGCTCGTCGAGGAGATGAGCGGGATCAGCCGGAGAGGAGGGTGAGG